>CAYGUI010000119.1:0-1609 GCA_964353115.1 uncultured Gammaproteobacteria bacterium | reverse complement strand
TAAATAGAAACTAACTGCGCTAACCCACCGCCAAGAGAATGACCAGCAAAAGAAAGTGATAGCCCACTATATTTTTTACTCATAGCCCGATAAAAATCTTCAGCTTTTTGATAAACTCTGGGCCATTCATTTTTAGCAATTTTTAAGTCATGATGAATAAAGTCATAAACATCATCGCTACCGCGGAAAACAATAACACCAGGACCAGTTTTTCTTTGAAAATTTTCTGTTTTTATATATATAGCCGCAAAAAAACCGGAATCATCTGGCTCAGATCCTTCCAGACGAGTCCATCCGTGTTCTTTTTGTAAAATGCTTTCAGAATAAAAACCCAAATCATCAGGTATATTTCTTCCATCTACTTTTCTAATTTCTGGATAGAAAAAATCAACTTCTGGAAAGTAAACGTCACTTGCCATGCGAACATAATCTTCTAATTTTATTTCGTGCATAATATTACTCCTTTATTTAAAATCACAAACATATTCATTTAATCTTGCTACAAACTCTCGTGGCAACTGATCAAATTTAAAATAATATAAATCTGAGTTACTCCAGCGATCAAACATAGTAGCTTTACGAATATATTCACAGGAATCTTTCATCATCTTTTTTGGAAACTTAAAAATATAAAAATCTTTTTTTTCATGAAACTTTCGTTCAAATTGAAAATCGGGACCAGATCTTTTTTCTAGCCAAATTGATAATTTATATAATTGTTCAAATAGATGAACACATAGCGGCTCATAAGAAATATAATCCAAATTTTCATAAGCATTTTTTATATATTTATCGAGTATTAAACTACCTTGTAAACGAGGTTCGTTTTGATCATCAGTATTTATATTGCCATAAAAACTACGCATACTAAAATCCGGTCGTTCAATAAAAGCTATAGGTAAACGCTCTTCTCCAATAATATAAGAGGTTTCATTTTCTAAGTGATCATAGTGAAACCATGAACCATGTCTTCCTGGCGGTAGCCAGTAATCATCACGGTGCTCAATAAATAAATGTAAGCGACATTGATATTCTGGAAAAAAATATTTAGTTTCTGGTTTAATTTGTTTTACAGATATTCCAATTCCATGCAAATACGGTGAGAGTTTTTGAGCTTTTTTTAAATCAAAATTTGGGAATTCAGCTTGACTATTTGCTATATTGGCAAAAGTTTCGTCAAAATAAAAATCACGATAACCTTCAGGGGGAATTTTAATTTGCTCGATTGTTTTAATAGTTTCTTTAGTTTCCTCATCCATAATTACTTCAGGTGGGAAATTTTTAGCGAAAGAATTGATAGAAATAAATAAAATTAGACAACTAATACTGCTCCGTGTCATAAGTACTGCCTTTGTATAAAAGTATTGAATTGAAACTATAGCAGAAAATTTTTGGGAAAATTAGATCCGTTAAGGTGATTAATAGGCTCAAATGTCCGCAATGATTTTTTTAATAAAACCCCCCAGCCGCACTTCGTGCGTCTGCCCCCTTTAATAAGGGGGCTATAATCTCCCCTTTTGTAAAGGGGAGAGGTCGGCGAAGCCGACAGAGGGGTTTTCTGGATTCCCGCCTACGCGGGAATGACAGGCGAAGCCGACAGAGGGGTTTT
>CAYGUI010000118.1:0-1625 GCA_964353115.1 uncultured Gammaproteobacteria bacterium | reverse complement strand
TAAATATCTTTTTCTATCTTTTGCTAAAATTTTAAAAAAATCAAATTTTATCCAACAAGGTTTTTATGAAATTGATATCAATTCAGATACTCCATATTCATTGCTAACCAAAATAAATAATGGTGATGTCAAAATAGTAAAATTTAGAATTAAAGATGGTGAGACCTATCTAGATTTAATTAATGATATTAATAGTAGTAATTATTTTGATTTAGATTCCCGCCTTCGCGGGAACGCGAAGCCAGGCGAAGCCAATGACGGCCTTCGCGGGAATCCAGGAGATTTTCATGAAGGACTCCTATATTCTGACACTTATAATATTCCATATAAAATAAAAAGCAGTGATTTTATTAATCTTGCGAAAGATAAATTTAAGCAAGAGTCAGAAAAAATTTGGGCTAAACGTTGTGAAAATTTACCTTATAAAAATCTTTATGATGCGATAATTTTGGCGTCGATAATTGAAAAAGAATCTGGTATTGACCATGAGAAACCGCTGATTGCGGGGGTGTATGCGAGCCGTATTCGTAAGAATATGCGGCTACAAGCAGATCCAACAGTTATCTATGGCTTAAGATTTTCATATAATAATCCAAAAATTACTACTAAAGATCTGCAAACTAAAAATCCCTACAATACCTATCGAAATTCTGGACTGCCGCCAACGCCAATAGCCATGATTACCATGAGTTCACTTGAAGCTGCAGTATGTCCTGATGAGAGTGAAGGATACTTATACTTTGTAGCGGATAAAAATATTAAAGGCGGACATAAATTTTCAAAAACGCTTAAAGAGCATAATATAGCGGTTAAGGATTATCTTGCAAAGTGAGTTAAGTTATACGAATATTGCGAAATAAGGCTTGGCTAACAGCTCTTAACTATGATAAGCTACTAACTAGTTTAAATCCATCAAGCAGTATAGTTTATGTTACCAGGTAGCACTCCATTAATTGAAAGTCCAGAAGAAATTCGCAAGCGATTAAGAGATAGAATTCATACGTTTCAAGAAACAGCTGGTTCAGAAGCATTCTTTATGAAGTTACTGAATGACTATAAAATATGTCTCGAAAAAGAAATAAAAACCAACTGGCGCCAGCGTCTACCGTCATTCATTAGTAGATACTTTATGACGGGCTATTCAAAAAAAGAGAAACTTGCTGTTGTTGAAAAACTCTTGGAAAAACGATTCTTAAATCCTCGCGAAATAAAAATTGCTAATAATGGTTTGCTTGGAAAGCTTTATCAAAAATCACAAATAATTGCTGCTGTTGCACGTGTAGCTGCTCGTGATAGAGAAGCAGTTTTAACCCAAGCGCGTAGACTGATTACTGATGATATGAAGGGCTTTGATCGTAGCTTCATAATTTGTGCTGTTGAAGATGTAGATGCTCGTGATAGACAAGCAGTTGTAACCCAAGTGCTAAGACTAATTTCTGCTGATATGGACGGCGATGATCTTAGCCACATAATTGAAGCTGTTGCACAAGTAGACGCTCATGATAGAGAGGCATTTGAAGACCAAGCGCGAAGTCTGGCTACTGCTGATATGACGATCTTTGATCGTAGACGCATAATTGCTGCTGTTGCACGTGTAGCTGCTCATGATAGAGAAGCATTTGAAG
>CAYGUI010000117.1:0-1660 GCA_964353115.1 uncultured Gammaproteobacteria bacterium | reverse complement strand
CATTCCCGCGATTGTTTACCGTCATTCCCGCGATTGTTTACCGTCATTCCCGCGAAGGCGGGAATCTAGAAATATATGGGGTATAAAAGAGATTTTTAAACATAAAAAAACCCCGAGTCGCCGAAACAACTCGAGGTTTTATATAAACTTAATTAATTAAGCTTATTTTCTATGAACGCCTTTACCTACAGGTCCGCCTTTCATAACAGCGCCTTTACTAAAGAAAGGAGCTTCGTTAACGTAACCAGCATAAGCAAAGTTAACAGATAAACGAGCGTTAACAAAGTTATGAGTTACAGCATTAGCAGTAGCAACTGCATCTAGCTGCTCAGTATGTAACCAACTGATATCAACAGCCATAGATAAATCTTTAGCCATTTTCCAGTTAGCAGCACCACCTAAGAAATAAGGAGTACTAGCTGATTTATTGTCTCCTTCATAAACGTGTAATGGAATACCACCAGCTACGAACAATTCTAGCGGATGATCCATAACATTTAAGCCATGGTAACCACCGTGAATTTGAACTCCATAAGTTCTTTGAGTAACGGCAAGGTTACTGTTACCAGTAGTCCAAGTACCGCTAACACCAACAAAGTAATCATCCATGCTGTATTCAAACATACCAGCTAAAGGGTGAATCCATTTATCAGCTTCCCAAGCAAGAGCTCCACCAATAGTACTATCTATAGCACCAGAAGTAATACCATTCATGCCACCAGTTGTTAATTGATTTAGAGTAGCAGCACCAACATGGTTAGGTGAATAAACTACAGTAGCAAACATGCTATCAGTAGAATAAACAAACTGTAAAGGTACTGTATAGTTATCAGAACGCGATAATAATAATGCATCTGGACGATCAATACCTTTAGATATTAACAAGTTACCCATAAATGCAAAATCATCCATAGCGTACTGAGCACCAATACCATAGAACGCTGAATTATTAACAGAACCATTGTTGCTAACTACACCATTTAAAGGAGCTGCAAATAATGGTAACTGAGCATCAGGAACATAACTAGGAGTTCTAATTAAGTCATTAGTTGTACAAACAGCACAAGATACCACAGTAAAGTTATCAAATAACTCAGAACCTACTGAGAAATGCTTAACTTCAACTCCGTAGTCAGTATTT
Source organism: uncultured Gammaproteobacteria bacterium (assembly GCA_964353115.1). Classification (GTDB taxonomy): domain Bacteria; phylum Pseudomonadota; class Gammaproteobacteria; order JAGOUU01; family JAGOUU01; genus CAYGUI01. Next base: position 519 of record CAYGUI010000117.1, on the reverse strand, counting down.
GTTTGTCCACGGTACACAGTGTAACCAGAACCTTGAGTAGTAACACCATCAGAAGTACTAGAAACTGCTGGAACGTTAGAAACTGGCATACCATCGTGGTTGCTAGAAGCTAAACGAACATGAGCAAACATATGTTCAGTTGGACGGAAAAGTACAGGAACTTCTAAGTTATAGAAACTTCCAAATACATAACTTCTATCCCATCTATCAACATTATTACCATTATTCCACCATGCTAATTGTCTGCTAACTTGGCCAAAAACGCCGTAGCTTAAATAAGCATTGTCATGTTGCATTATAGAGTAAACATCAGAACCAGAATGTAAACCTACCCAATTTCTAGCTTCAGCACCAATATAACCAGTACAGTGATGATGAGTTTCAGATTTAGACCAGCAAGAGCCGCTTGCTGCACTAACTCCAGAAGCTGCAAACGCACTTGGAAGAACCAAGAGAGTTGTAGCCGCTAAAGATAGCTTAATTTTTTTAGACATTATATCCTCCATGAAGTTTTTTGAT
>CAYGUI010000116.1:0-1728 GCA_964353115.1 uncultured Gammaproteobacteria bacterium | reverse complement strand
TCACTTAATTTCAAAGTGCCCACACTTGTGTTTTATCTAATTTTTAAAGAACATTGCCGTGTTGGCGTAAGGTGTATTCTACGCATTTTAAATTTGATGTCAACAACTATTTTGAAAAAAAATTAAAATTTTTGTAAATAATTGCTTCACTTACGTGATCAGGCTCAATCTCACATGAGTCAGCCAAATCAGCTATAGTGCGTGCAACCTTGGTTATTTTACGTAAAGATCTAGCCGATAAACAAGCCTTATTTGCAGCTTCAATTAGTAATTTTTTGCAGTCTTTATTTAAGAAGCAAAGCTTTTCTATGCTATTTTCATTGATTTCTACATTAGCAATATTTTGCCGAGCTATCTGCCGTTCTCGCGCCAAAATAACCCTTTTTTGTACTACCTCACTACTTTCACTTTTCAGGTTTGGATTGAGCAATAAGCTTTGAGGAACCGGATTAACCTGTACCTGAATATCAATACGATCAAGCATGGGTCCAGATATTTTAGCCTGATAACGCGCTATATCCTTAGCCGAGCAACGACATTCTTTATTTTCTGAGCCATAAAAACCACAAGGACATGGGTTCATCGCTGCAATAAACTGAAATTTTGCTGGAAATTCTACTCTCTCAGCTGCTCGTGAAATTAATATAGAGCCAGCTTCAATTGGCTCACGCAAAACTTCTAATACTTTTTTAGAAAATTCAGGAAGTTCATCTAAAAATAATACTCCCTGATGAGCCAAAGTTACCTCTCCTGGCTTTGGCTTACTACCGCCACCAACTAATGCAACTGCAGAGGCTGTATGGTGTGGAGCACGATAAGGCCTTGCGCCCCAAAAAATGTCATTATTTCGTTCATCGCTAACGGAATACACTTTCGCAGCTTCTAACGATTGCTGCTTTGTTAATGGCGGTAAAATTCCCGGTAATCGCGATGCTAACATAGTCTTTCCGCTACCAGGCGTGCCACAAAAAAGTATACTATGTCCACCAGCAGCGGCAATTTCTAAAGCTCTTTTTGCTTGCAACTGTCCTTTTACATCTGATAAATCAGGATATTGAATATTTTTTTTTATTATTTTATTTTGATCTAATTTAGATAATTCTTTTCCTACTAAAAAAAAATTACAAACTTCCGTTAAATTATTAGCAAAAAATACTTCGGCATCAGTAATAAGTGAGCATTCGTTTAAATTATGTTGTGGCAAAATAACTTTACCTTTTTCTTCTCCAATAGCCAAAACTAGTGGCAACGCTCCTTTTATTGAATTTAATTTTCCTGATAATGCTAATTCACCTGCAAATTCAAAATTATTTAATTTTTCTATTGGTAATTGACCAGACGCTGCCAAAATCCCCAATGCTATTGGTAAATCATAACGACCACCTTCTTTAGGTAAATCGGCTGGCGCCAGATTTACAATAATTTTTCTAACAGGAAAATCAAAATTACTGTTGATAATTGCACTACGTACACGATCACGACTTTCTTTTACTGCTGTTTCAGGAAGACCTACAATTGAAAACGCAGGAAGACCTCCCGACAAATGAACTTCAACTGTTACTTTTGGGGCATCAATACCCTTTTGAGCTCTTGTTGCTATCAATGCTAAAGACATAATATTCTCCATAAACTTTAAAGAATATTAAACTAAACTTTAGATGCTTGCAAGTCTCAATATTATTTTTAGGTTATAATTTTTTATGCTTAATACATTAAACTCTTTTAAAA
>CAYGUI010000115.1:0-1767 GCA_964353115.1 uncultured Gammaproteobacteria bacterium | reverse complement strand
ATTATTTGGAGAGTAATTTAAAGTAAATTTTAAATTATTTTCTAAGTATTCGTGTCCAGGATAAATTTTTGTATTATCTTTTAATTTAAAAATAATATTATTAAAAGATTCGTATAGCTCTTCCACTGATCCGCTATAACAATTACCCACTCCGGCATTAAATAATGTATCACCACTAAAAAGACAAGGTGTTTCTGTTTCTGTTAATAGACATATATGCCCATATGTATGACCAGGGGTATTTAAACAATTTATTTTAATATCGCCGATATTTATAACTTCGCCACCAGATAGCTTATGTTTTACATTCGGTATTTTACCCTCATTATTTTTATGAGCGTAAATTTCGGCGTTAGTTAATTCTTGTAGTCTTTGATTGCCATCTATATGATCATGGTGCTCATGACTATTAAAAATTTTAGTTATTTTATAATTATTGTTTTTAGCAATTTCAAATAAATTGTCAGCGCCTAGAGGGTCAACAGCCATTGCTTCGCGTGTATTTTCACAAATTATTAAATAATTAAAATTTCTTAGTGAATTATTAATGAAAATACGCTCTATTTTAAGCATTTTTATAATTATTGGCTTTTTGAAATAGATTGAAAAAATTATTCCCAGTTACTTCTACAACCTCTTCATATGAAATACCACGTAATTCAGCAATTTTTTCGGCAACATATTTTACATAAAAAGGATAATTTTCTTTTCCTCTAAATGGCATTGGCGCTAAAAATGGTGAGTCAGTTTCAATTAATAATTTTTCTAATGGAACTTTGCTAGCTACCTCTTGTACTTGTAATGCATTTTTGAATGTTACGATTCCTGAGATAGAAATATAAAAATTTTGATCAAGTGATTGCTTTGCGACATCCCAGGTTTCAGTAAAGCAATGCATTACTCCGCCAATATCACGAGCATTAGTTGCCTTCATGATATCTATAGTATCTTTGGGGGCGTTGCGACTATGAATAATTAGTGGATTATCAGTGGCAAAAGCAGCTTCAATGTGCGCTTCAAAGCGTTGACGCTGAATACCTGGTGCTAAAGAATCACGATAATAATCAAGACCAGTCTCACCAATAGCTATTACTTTATTATGATTAGCAAAAGCAATAAGCTCTTCGGCCATTAAATTTTCAGGCTCAGCTTCATTAGGGTGGACACCAACAGAGGCAAAAACATGGGGATATCTTTCAGCACAGGCTAAAACATCAGGTAGAGTGGGAAAATCTACGCTAACACATAGCATATATTTTAAACCGTCTTCTTTAGCCTGGTTTACAATGGCATCAAGGCTTTCATACTGCTCTAAATTGAGCATGTTAAGGTGGCAATGGGAATCTATTAGCATATTTATAAATATATAGTAAAAAGTGGGATTTTTGAAGGAATAATCGGTATATTATTTAAAGTTAATGGAATAACTACTTTTGGCCTAATTTCATATTTTTTGTAAAAAGCAAATTCTATATTTTGATTAAGATATTTAATATTAAAATAATTTTTTAAATATTAAAGATAGTTTTAAAATTATATTTAAAAATATTAGTGGTTATGGCGACATAAAGTTAAATATTATACCCGCCGTTAATATTTTCAGGGATTATGCCGATCCCATAAAAATAGATGATTTTACTGATAAATATAAAGTTTCTCACCCGATAAATAATACTGCCAAACCATATAATATTTTAAATTTAAGCTATAAAGACAATATAATTCATAATTATTACAGTAATAATTATAACGATATAATTTTTACAT
>CAYGUI010000114.1:0-1836 GCA_964353115.1 uncultured Gammaproteobacteria bacterium | reverse complement strand
CTACAGAAAATGGCACTCTTGTTGAATTTAGTCATGTAAATTGGCCAGAACAAAATCATCATTTTAAACACTCTTCATTTTGTTGGGCGCTGCTACTAAATGGTTTAAAAAATTACGTAGAGAAGGGCACTGTTATCCCATTTGAAGGTAGAAGTTAAAATTGGTTTTTTAAGTTTATATTATTCTTATAAACATATACATCCCAATAACTAAATATCTTTTTAAAATTACCAGATCTTAAAATTTCGTTTTCATAATTGGGCACATAATAAATTATAGTGATTTCTCGGGGATGCCTTTTATTACTTTCTTCTATATTACTTATCACATCTGCCATGACATTTCCAGGAAAAGGATTGAAAAAGTAGAAGTAATTATAAAGTTTAAGTTCCTTGAAATTACTAGCATCACAGTTATATATTTTAGATTTTTTGACACCTAACTTGTTTAAGTTATTGATTGCAATTTTGGATAAAGAATTAGTTATTTCAACACCATCAACCCGTTTAAAGGGGTATTTAGACATTATATAGAGCATTTTTCCTTTTCCGCAACCAAAATCTAAAATAGTATCGGTATCTTTTATATTGAGTTTGTTAAGAACGTATTTTACTCTACCACTACTTCCGGCCATATAAGGATTTGAAGTAGTTTTTGATAGCCCAAGATTTTCTAAACTTTCTTGTTTTGTGAAGTCTAATCCTTTTAATTGTTCATTAATTATTGATAGGTTTAATTTTAAACCCAAATAATTTTTATAAACAAATTTTGCCGGCTTTAATAAAAGCTGCAAATTATTGCTCTTATCAATTTTAACGATTTCATCGACTAACCTGCTCATTTATCTAAGAATTAATGATTATAATTAGTAGATTATGAGGGGTTTAAAAGGAGGATTTTAACTAAAATACAATTATTTATTCAAAATATGATGCTTAAAAGTGATTTTATTGTTTTTATTTTGCTGAAAATCAATACTTAACCATAGTTGTGTGTTACTTTTATTTTCAAAATTAGTTCAGTATTTTTATAAAAAATGCTAACTATGAGAATTCTATTACACTTCCTCTTAATCACACTACTTTTTAATTGCAAAAACACTAAATCTGAAGAGAAAACTACTACTAGTGATTCAGATTTAAGTGCGATTTCAACTAAAGATTTTAGAGAGTTTAAAGTTTTAGATTCTAAGTATATTGATAATGAGGAGCTTTGGCAACCTTTTGAAAAAGACTTAGAAGATTTTACGGAAGACACTTATAATAGTTTAAAGCCTTTAATTTTAGAACAAGATATTCCAACGATTCAAAATCATATTTTTAGTAAAAAATTGAATTATGAGAATTTAGTGAAGTTCTATTTATACCGCATTAGAAAGTATGATAGAGCAAACGAGTGGTCTTTAAATTCGGTAATTTCACTAAATCCAAATGTAATACAAGAAGCAAAAAAGGCAGATAACTATAATGCAGAAATCACTAATTATATCTTTGGAATGCCAATTCTCCTAAAAGATAACATTAATACAACAGGAATACCAACAACAGCTGGAGCTGTAGCATTACAAAACAATAATGCTGAAGATGCCCATATTGTTAAGCGTTTAAAAGAAAAAGGAGCTATTATTTTAGGAAAAGCCAACTTAAGTGAATGGGCGTATTTTTTCTGCGGTGATTGTCCTAGCGGCTATAGCGCCATTGGTGGGCAAACCTTAAGCCCTTATGGAAGAAGAATTATAGACACGGGAGGTTCTAGCTCAGGAAGTGGTGTTGCCGTGGCTACTAATTTTTGTGTTGCAGCTATTGGCAGTGAAACGTCAGGGTCGATTTTATCACC
>CAYGUI010000113.1:0-1937 GCA_964353115.1 uncultured Gammaproteobacteria bacterium | reverse complement strand
ATCCTGTGAAAATAGCAAAACCTAAGCCTCCGATTGGTAATAAGATGTTAGTGACTAAATCAGTTATAAAAGTAAAAATATCCCAGTGATTAAAAATTTTAACAAAACTTAGAATATTAAATGAAAAAATGGAAAATAATCCAAAAGCCCATGATATTAATCCAACTATAAAGCAAGATAATATGCGACTAATTTTCCCTTTTTCCGTTAGCATGAGAACTATTGGTTCGGCCATAGAAATAGAAGATGTCCAGGCGGCAAATATTAATAATGTAAAAAATAAAGCGCCGATAATATTTCCATAGCTGAGTTCGCCAAAAGCAATAGGTAGAGTTTGAAACATTAATCCTGGTCCATCAGTTGGTGGTAAATTATATTTAAATACTAATGGGAATATTGCAAGTCCTGATAAAAAAGCCACTAAAACATCTAGCAACGTAATGATAATTACTGTTTTTCCAATATTTGTTCCTTCAGGAATATATGCACCATATACCAGCATTGCACCAGCTCCAAGCGCTAAAGTTAAGAAGGCATGCCCCATAGCGTCAATTACGACTCTGGCATTAATATCGTTTAAATGTATGCCAAATAAAAAGTCTATTCCTTGTTTGAAATTACCGTGTTCGTAACTAAAATAAACTAGAAAAAATAAAATAAAATATAAAAGAGGCATCATTATTTTCGAAGCCTTTTCTAAACCATCTTTGACGCCAAATGCTACTACGCCGACAGTTAATAGCATAAAGATACTGTGCCATAGAGTCATAATGCTTGGGCTTTGTAATAAGTTAATCCAGATACTATTTATTTGATGTGGCGATAAATTTGTTAATGAACCAGTTAAAATTTTAAATAAATAAAATATAGCCCATCCTGATACAACGCTATAAAAAGATAAAACTAAAGTAATTGTAATAAGCCCTAAAATTCCGACTAAATTCCAGTGTGGCGAGCCGTTATTTTTTAAACTGATATTTCTTAATGCATCAACAGCATTAGTGCGTGCATATTTACCAAGAACTATTTCATTGATAAGTAAAGGTACTCCAATTAAACCAACGCATAATAAATAAATTAAAATAAAAGCGCTACCACCGTTATTGCCAGCCATATAAGGAAACTTCCAAATATTTCCAAGGCCAACAGCTGCACCAGTAGTTGCAAGAATAAAAGATAGTTTTGAAGACCAGCGTTGTGTAGTTGCCATGAAAATATTATAACTTAAAAAAAGTGTTATTTGCTGCATGCCATATGAATTAGTGGTTTTATGGTGTATTTTTTTAAAAAAAACACTATACTTTCAATAAAGTAAAACATTTTTACGGTAGTGAATAACAAAAAAAAGCTAAGTGCAATTCAGCTCACTAATATGAGTCTTGGGTATTTGGGAATTCAGTTTGCTTGGGCCTTACAAATGGCAAATCTAAGTGGAATTTATTCCTTCTTAGGGGCAAAAAAGCATGATTTAGCCTTTTTATGGCTTGCTTCTCCTGTTACTGGCATGATTTTTCATCCGTTAATTGGTTATATTAGTGATTATTTATGGTTCGGCTATTTTGGACGTAGAAGAATATATATTCTTTTAGGTGCATTTATGGCAAGCTATGCTCTTTATTCACTTCCCAATACAGATTCGGTATTTCACGCGTGCCTTTTGATTTGGTTGTTAGATGGTGGTTTGAATATTTCCATGCAACCTTATCGTTCTCTAATTGCGGACATAACCCCGGTCTATCAGCATAATTTGGGTTATTCGATTATGACAGCAATGATTGGAATAGGTGCGTGTTTATCTTTTTATACACCACAGATTATTAATAATTTTTTTAATTTAGATAATATTAATCAAATACAGGGGATTCCATTATCAATTAAATATTCTTTTTATATTGGAGCATTTATAGTTTTATCAGCTAATTTGTGGACTGTAATAT
>CAYGUI010000112.1:0-2055 GCA_964353115.1 uncultured Gammaproteobacteria bacterium | reverse complement strand
ATCAAAAAGTTCTTTAACAAATTGGAAAACAAAAAATAGAGTCTAAAGTCAAGTAAAAAGTACACTCAAGAGAGCGACAATTTCTGGGCTTAAAATATGAGAATATTTTAGGTTATATGAACAAGATATTAAGCGCAACGGGAGGATGCCTTGGCGGTAAGAGGCGAAGAAGGACGTGTTAATCTGCGAAAAGCTTTGATGAGCTGATAAAAAGCGTTATTAATCAGAGATATCCGAATGGGGGAACCCAGCTAAGCAAGTCTTAGTTATGCATAGCTAAGTAAAGTAGGCTATGTAGGCGAACGTAGGGAACTGAAACATCTAAGTACCTATAGGAAAAGAAATCGAAGAGATTCCGTAAGTAGCGGCGAGCGAAAGCGGATTAGTCTGTTAGAGTATCTGAGAAAATTATTTAGTGGAACAATCTGGGAAGTTTGATCAAAGAGGGTGATAATCCCGTACACGAAAAGTAATTGATTGGTTCTAACGATAAGTAGGTCGGGACACGTGTTATCCTGATTGAAGAAGGGGGGCCCATCCTCCAAGACTAAATACTACTTACCGACCGATAGTGAACAAGTACCGTGAGGGAAAGGTGAAAAGAACCCCGAAGAGGGGAGTGAAATAGAACCTGAAACCTGTTGCGTACAAGCAGTGGGAGCATGTTATTTATAATGTGTGACTGCGTACCTTTTGTATAATGGGTCAACGAGTTATTGGCTGTGGCAAGCTTAAGCGAATAGTGGAGGCGCAGGGAAACCGAGTCTTAATAGGGCGATAGTCGCAGTTAATAGACCCGAAACCAGACGATCTATCCATGTCCAGGGTGAAGTTCAGGTAACACTGATTGGAGGCCCGAACCCACTAATGTTGAAATATTAGGGGATGAGGTGTGGATAGGAGTGAAAGGCTAACCAAGTTTGGAGATAGCTGGTTCTCCTCGAAAGCTATTTAGGTAGTGCCTTGTGAGAGAGACTTGCGGAGGTAGAGCACTGTTTCGGCTAGGGGGTCATAGCGGCTTACCAAACCGATGCAAACTCCGAATGCCGTAAAGTTGTTCCACAGGAGACACACTGCGGGTGATAAGGTCCGTAGTGGAAAGGGAAACAGCCCAGACCGTCAGCTAAGGTCCCCAAGTAAAATTAAGTGTGAAACGAAGTAGGAAGGCATAGACAGCCAGGAGGTTGGCTTAGAAGCAGCCATCCTTAAAAGAAAGCGTAATAGCTCACTGGTCGAGTCATCCTGCACGGAAGATGTAACGGGGCTAAATTTTACACCGAAGCTGCGGATTACAACGATAAGTTGTAGTGGTAGAGGAGCATTCTGTAGGCCGATGAAGGTTAACTGAGAGGTTAGCTGGAGGTATCAGAAGAGCGAATGTTGACATGAGTAACGATAATGCGGGTTAAAAACCCGCACGCCGAAAGTCCAAGGTTTCCTGCGATACGTTAAACGGAGCAGGGTTAGTCGGCCCCTAAGGCGAGGCAGAAATGCGTAGTTGATGGGAAACAGATTAATATTTCTGTACTTTATATGGTGAGCGAAGTAGGGACGGAGAAGGCTATGCTGAGCAGGGCGTTGGTAGTCCCTGTACAAGCAAGTAGGTAGGTAGACTAGGCAAATCCGGTCTACTATATACCGAGATGTGATGTGGAGACACTCTAAGAGAGTCGAAGCGGCAGATGCCATGCTTCCAGGAAAAGCTGCTAAGCGATGACCCATATGAAACCGTACCCCAAACCGACACAGGTGGACAGGTAGAGAATACCAAGGCGCTTGAGAAAACTCGGGTGAAGGAACTCGGCAAAATGACACCGTAACTTCGGGAGAAGGTGTGCCCTTTGTTGTGTAGAAGTTTACCTTCGAAGCAATGGAGGGTTGCAGATACCAGGTGGCTGCGACTGTTTATCAAAAACATAGCACTATGCAAACTCGTAAGAGGAAGTATATGGTGTGACGCCTGCCCGGTGCCGGAAGGTTAATTGATGATGTGCAAGCATTTGATCGAAGCCCCGGTAAACGGCGGCCGTAACTATAACGGTCCTAAGGTAGCGA
>CAYGUI010000111.1:0-2134 GCA_964353115.1 uncultured Gammaproteobacteria bacterium | reverse complement strand
TCTAAAGCTTCTTTACTTTGATCAATAGCTGTTATATCCCAACTAGGATTTTCCAAAGCTAAAATACAAGCTATATTTCCACTTCCTGTCCCTAAATCTAAAACTTTAATATTTTTATTATTAAATAATTTAAGAGCCTCTGAAATTAATATTTCAGTTTCGGGACGTGGAATAAGAGTGCTTTTGTTAACAACAAAATCTTGTGACCAAAATTCTTTTTTACCAATTAAATAAGCAACTGGTACACCAGCAATTCGGTCATTAACTAAATTAACAACTATATTTAATTCTTTTTTAGGAATTTCGTATTCAGGATATGTATATAAAAATTCGCGTGTCTTATTTAAACCATGTGCTAATAATATTTCTAAATCCAATATATCTAATTTATTTTTATATTTTTGTATAAATTCAGAAATTATCATTAATTATCGTTTCCAATTTCAGTTAATAACCCTGCTTGCTCCTCTTGATGAAGTGGTATTATTATTTCATCAAGACTGCCTTCCATTACTTGATCTAATTTATATAAAGTTAAATTAATTCTATGATCAGTTACTCGACCTTGCGGATAATTGTAAGTTCTAATACGCTCAGATCTATCACCAGAGCCAACTAAACTTTTACGATCTGATGCAACTTTAGATAATTGCTTGCTTTGTTCTTCTGCTAAAATTCTGGATTTTAGTATACTTAAGGCTCGTTCGCGATTTTTATGCTGTGATCTATCATCTTGACACTCAACAACTGTACCGGTTGGAATGTGAGTCACCCTAATCGCTGACTCAGTCTTATTTACATGCTGTCCACCTGCACCACTTGCACGAAAAGTATCAATACGTAAATCAGCTGGATTAATATCAACATCATCCACAATTTCAACTTCAGGTAAAACTGCTACAGTACAGGTTGAAGTATGAATTCTACCCTGAGACTCTGTAGCTGGAACACGCTGCACACGATGAGCTCCAGATTCAAATTTTAAATCACCATAAACATTTTGCCCTTCTATCTTGGCAATAATTTCTTTAAATCCGCCCTGCTCACTTTCACTTTTATTCATGATCTGTACACGCCAGCCTTTATTTTCAGCATAACGCAAATAAGCGCGAAATAAATCTCCTACAAATATTGCAGCCTCATCTCCTCCAGCACCTGCACGAACTTCTAAATAAATATTTCGAGTATCATTAGGATCTTTTGGCAATAATAATATTTGTAGATCTTGCTCTAAATTTTCTATCTTTTCTTGTATTTCTACTAATTCCAATTCAGCTAATTCTTTAATTTCTTTATCAGAATCTTGCATTAACTCCTGGGAGTTTTTTTGAGATAAAATAGCACTTTTATATTCTTGATAATTTTTAACTATTGGCTCAATTTCAGAATATTCTTTTGAATATTCTGCAAATTTTTTATTATTAGTAATAACATCAGGATCACTTAATAATCTCTGTAATTCCTGATAACGATCAGATGTTGTATTTAATTTTGACTCAATAGATTTTTTCATATCCAATCCGTTATAAATTATAAATATCTTTAACTAGCTCAAGATTAGAAAAGTCTCCAGCTTCTGCACAATTTTTAATATACAAAGTTGGACAATGCATAATTTTATTTGCCAATAAATCTAAACTTCTTTTAATAGCTTCTTCAGGTGTAGCTCCTTGAGATAGTAATAACAATGATTTATCTAATGCTTCTTTTTTATGTCTTTCAATATGCTCTCGATAATCATTTAATAAATCCAAGTGCTTTAAAACTTTTACCCAATTAGAAAAATCAACAATATATTTTTCAATAATTTTCTCAGCTGAAACAATACCTTGCTCACGATCATCTAAATTATTTTCAAGCTGATATTTTAAATCATCAACAGAATACAATTTTATATTTTCAAGTTCAGCAATTTTGGGATCAATATCACGTGGAACAGCCAAATCAGCTACAAATATTTTTTTATTATTTTTAATATCATCTATATCAGTAAGATTTATTAAATAATTTTCGCTAGCTGTTGCTGAAATAATAATATCTATATTAGGTAAAATATTTATTATTTCAGATAAATTATTAATGAAAATTTTATCACTAGCTATATCTTTAGTAATTTTTTAAGCATTATAAATAT
>CAYGUI010000110.1:0-2162 GCA_964353115.1 uncultured Gammaproteobacteria bacterium | reverse complement strand
GTAGTGAAGCGGTGAAAGGATTTAAAATAAATAATATTGTGTCAGTTATAACTAGTGGTAAAGAAAAAAGTCTTAAGATTTTTTTTACAATATCAACTTTTCTAATTTTATGATTTTTATATGCGGTATTTAAATTTTTAAATCTATGGCTTAAGTCTTCAAATATTATTTTTAAATTAGTAGCCCAAGATAAAAAAGGTAAAGAAATGGTATTTCCTATCAAATGCAAACTGCCTATAAGTGCTGTGAAGATAAAAGAAGTATATTTATTCTGCGATTTTTCTAATAAATTATAATAAGTATATTTATAGTAATAATTAAAAAGTAATTTAAAGGGCGCAAGTTTATCAATTCTATATTTAACACGCTCTAATCTTTCATATATTCTCTGGCCAATATATTTAGACGGTTTATTGTATTGTTTTGGTTTATTATAAAAAGAGAGAAAGCCACCAACAAAATTACCAATTTTATAGCCAATAGCTCCTATTACAACAGCTCCAATAGGACCTAAAAATATTCCGCCAAATATAGCTCCCAATCCCATTAAAATGATAGAGAAAATTTGGCGATAATTATAATGCTTACGACTAATTACTGTTTCGCCATCGCGTATTATCCAAGATTTCTCTTCTAAATTTTTACTTCCAGAAAATAAATAAATTTTAAATTTATTAAGCCATTGTAAGTCTTTGCTTTGATAATATTTGATGGATAATTTTTTACATATTTTTTTAATTTGTTCTTTTTCTAAGGTATTTAAATGTTTTAAAGATACTCCAGAAGAAATTTTATTAAACAATTCTAAGAAAAAGTGACTGATATTCTGCCCAATAGTTCCGCCATAAACTCCACCGAAGAAAATACCCCAAAAAGCATTAAAGCTGCCGGAATATAATAATTTGGCGAATAGAGCACTAAAAGGAATGGCTGCAGCGCCTCCTGTTGCAACAATAATTGCAGCAGTTCCAAAAAATAATAAAGTAATTATTAATGAAATAAGTTTTTTATCATAATTTAAATCCTTTATACCGTAATTAGCTTCCCATTTTGCTTTGGCTGCTTTTCTACGCTTTGTGAGATGTGGTACATGAGTAACGTAATTTATTGCTCCTTCAGCATCTTGTCCTATGGTATGTAAAAAATCTGGGGTAAGGGCAATAGCTGGAATGCTGTAAGTTAACCAGTGTATTTTGGCTAATTTAACCCCCCAGTAGTGATTATCTGCATAATTACGAGCCAATGCTATTTGCTGGGGTGTTAATTGGTCTATTTGCCCATTTATTAGCTTTTCATGCCAGTGGAAGCATTCGTTTCGTTCTAAAAAGATACGGGCAGAATAGGTATAATTACCGCCTGCCAGGATTGCCCCGGAGCCGATTTTTGAGCCATGAGATGCGTAATGATCTCCTATGCTATAAGGCTTATGATATTCTGACATAATACCGCTAGTTTACAGTTGTTTAGTTGAATAATCAACAATGTTTTGTTGTATAACTTTATTAAATATATCTATTTTTATTAGCGTTTCATTATATTCATTTTGGCAATTTGAATCATGTACTATGCCGCCACCACCCCAAAAATATAAATTATCCTGTTGATTTATCTGTGATTTATTGATTTTTAATAATGTTCTAATGGCTATATTAAAATGTGCATTGTCATTATTATCGATATATCCAATGCTCCCGCAATAAATATGACGATTATGTGGCTCTAGTTGATTAATTATTTCACGAGCACGTTTTTTAGGAGCTCCAGTTATTGAGCCGCCAGGAAAAATGCTTGCTAATAGTGTGAAAACATCAGATTTATCTCTTAATATTCCAGTTACGCAGCTTATAAGCTGATATACATGCTTAAATTTTTTTATTTTAAATAATTCAGGGGTTTTGACAGATCCAATTTTACAAACTCTACTTAAGTCGTTGCGCATAAGATCGACAATCATTAGGTTTTCAGCCTGATCTTTTTGGCTCTTTTTAAGGTCTTTATAATAAATTTTATTAAGCAAAATATTATTAGTTCGAGGCCTGGTTCCTTTCATTGGCTCACTAGTTACTAAATTATCTTGTACTTTAATAAATTTTTCAGGTGAAAAAGACAGTATTTCTCCTTCAGTAATTTTAAAATAGCAGCTATATGGTGCAGGGTTATTT
>CAYGUI010000109.1:0-2294 GCA_964353115.1 uncultured Gammaproteobacteria bacterium | reverse complement strand
ATATAGATGTAATAAGATATAACAATAAAAGTAAAGGTGAAAAAATTAAAATTAAAGAGATATCTAAAAATCTTTTAGCTTTTAAATATCTCTTATTTATTTTAAAACCTTTATCTAACCAATCATCATGCAGCAAATCTATACTTATACGTTTTTCTAATATTTCTTCAAGCTCCCATATCGACAGCATTTTTTTCCCAAGAGCTATACAGTGAATAAAAAATCGTTGCCAGGAGGGAGAATAATGGTAAGTTGGATCATACAGTATGAAATCAAAATCAAAATTAGAAATTTCAGCTGGATTTGAAACATTTATAGATAAAATATCAATTCCAACGAATGTATTATTTTTTAAAAATAACACACTTATAATTTTTTTTTTAAAAAATTTAGTATATTTCACAATTTTAGTTACTCACGGATAATATTGTAGACAAGTTTCCTACAATATATAGGTATAATACGCACAGTTCCTCTCAGGAGGAATAATAACAAAAAATCTATATATCCAATTATTTTTTTTTCAAGCATAAACTTAAGAAGTTTAAATTCACTTTTTAAGTAAATGATTCCTCCTCTTTTTATTATCATATTATTACCAGCTCTAACATTTACTAATATTTGAGGTATATTTGCAAATTTGTAGCCTGCTAAAAATAATCTAAGGCATAAATAATAATCTTCCATATATAATAAATGCTTATAACCACCTATGGACTCTATAACTTCTTTTTTATATATAACAGCCATATGATTAATTGGTGAGCGTTTTTTTATATATTTTGATATTTCATTATGGGAAATTGGTAATTTTCTATAAGCATATATATCATCCGGATCATTATTTTTAAATTCAGATATATAACTACTACATATATCAATATCAGAATTTTTTATCATAAACCTTAACTGTATTTTAAAGCGATCCTTATAACAAATATCGTCAGTATCCATACGAGCGATATATTCATTGGTGCAATATCTTAATCCTTCATTTAAAGCCTTTCCTAAACCAACATTAGTAAATAATTTAATTATTTTAATAGGTAACACGTTTATAAAAGATTTTTCAATTTTTAATAGTTCGTTTCCAATGGGACCATCATGAACAATTATAACTTCATCAGGAAGCAATGACTGATTAACTATGCTAGATAAGCATTGCTCATATGCAATAGGATCTTCTTTAAAATATAAAGACATTAATAGAGAAAATTTCATAGTAATAATATATTTTTATTTTTTAGAACAATCATATGTAATCAACAACAATATTATTTAATATTTCTTTATTAATTTTGTGAACGTTGTATTTTTCCTCAGCAATTTGTCTACTTAAAGTCCCCATTTGTTCAATCAATATTTTATTATTAACAAATATTTCCATCACTTTTATTAATGATTTCACACATCGCGGAGAAACTAAGTATCCGTTTTTTTCATTTATAATTGCATCCCTACAACCAGAAACATCTGTTGTGATAATAGGTCTAGACATTGACATTGACTCTAATACAGATATGGGCATTCCTTCCCTGTAAGATGGAAGAACAAAAACTGAACTATTTAAAATATAGGGCCTTACATCCTGTGTATGCTCTAAATAATCTATATTTTTATTATTTTTTATTAAAATTAATTCTTTTTTAGATAGCGATTTTGGATTACTATCTAAAGATCCAATTAAAATAAATTTAACATTATTTTGATATTTATCCTTTAAAATTTTTGCCGCTTTAATATACTCACAAACTCCTTTATCTTTTAATAGACGTCCAACAAATAAAAAAGTTACTATATTTGGATAAAAACTCGAACTATGAAAATAATCTAAATCAATACCTTCACCGTTTATTACAGTAGCAATATTCAAATTAACATATTTCTTTTTTAAGAAAAAATTTTTATCATCTTTATTTAAAAAAAATACTACCTTATTTTTAGCCAAAGAAAACTTGTACAACAAACCTACAATAAAAGATAAAACAAACTTTTTTATATTAAATTTACCTGACTCTGTAAATATATAACCCAAACCCGGCAACATAGAATAAATATTGATAACACCACATTTATCAGCTGCAAGACTACCCCATATCGCACATTTTATCGTGTAATTTATGCATACTTGAGGGTTAATTATTTTTAAATTTTTCTTATAAAATTTATATAATTTATATTCAAATAAAGGATTTATATTTTTTCTTTTAAAATCAGGAATATCAATACAACTTTTAACACCCAAATTTAACAAATATTCTTTATCCATTTGATTAAATGGAGCTATCACATAA
>CAYGUI010000108.1:0-2304 GCA_964353115.1 uncultured Gammaproteobacteria bacterium | reverse complement strand
AGATAAATTTAAAATTTTCTTATTATACGGCATAACCGGTAGCGGCAAGACAGAAGTATATTTACAGACGATTTCGCATTATTTAAAAAATGATAAACAAATTTTAGTTTTATTACCAGAAATCAGCTTAACTCCACAGACTTTAAAACGTTTTGAAGCACGCTTTCCGAATCAAACAGCAATTATTAACTCAAAAATAGATGAGAATAAGAAAAAAAACACCTGGCTATTAATAAAAGATAATGTAAAAAAAATTATCATTGGCACGCGTTCAAGCTTATTTTGTAATATTCCAAATTTAGGATTAATAATCATTGATGAAGAGCATGATCAGTCTTTTAAACAACAAGAAAGTTTGCGCTATTCAGCTCGCGACTTGGCTATTTATCGCGCCCATGAAGAGAATATTCCTATTTTACTTGGCTCTGCTACGCCATCAGCTGAATCATTTTATAATTCTGAAATAAAAAAATATGATTTATTAGAGTTAACTAAACGTGCAACTGGCGCTACACTTCCCAAAATAAATCTTATAGATTTAAGAAAACACGCAAAAAAATCCGTCATTAGTCTTACAGCTTTAAAATTAATTAAAAAGCATCTTGATCATAATAATCAAGTAATGATTTTTATTAATCGTCGTGGTTTTGCCCCAACTTTTATGTGCACCAGCTGCGGGCATATTTATAAATGTGAACGCTGCAGTGTGAATTTAGTAGTACATCTCAAGGCGCAAAAACTTGTCTGCCATCATTGTACAAAAACTTATACTATTCCCAACCAATGCGCTGAATGCTCCAGCTCAGAGGTAATTACAGTTGGCAAAGGCACTGAACAAATTGAAGAGACTTTAAGCGCAGAATTTCCTGATGCTGAAATAATTCGAGTTGATAGCGATAGTACCCGTAAAAAAGATTCACTACAGAACATTATTAAAACGGTATCACATGGAAAAAAGCAGATCTTAATTGGCACTCAGATTTTAGCCAAAGGGCACCATTTTCCCAATCTTGCTCTTGTAGTTATTTTAGATATTGATGGATTTTTATACAGCACCAATTATCGTGCCACAGAATCCGCCGCCCAATTATTGCTGCAGGTCGCAGGCCGCGCTGGACGCGATAAAATTGCTGGTGAAGTCGTAATTGAAACCTATCATCCCGACGAAAATCTATTTTATTATATTCAACAGCATAATTATCTTGGATTTATAAAAAACTTGTTAAATGAGCGTGAAAAATACAGCTTACCGCCTTTTACTCACTATACTTTGATACGAGCCGAAGGATTAGATGCAAATATAACGCGTGAATTTTTAAATTCTTTAAAATTTAACTCCAGAAAAGCAAATAAAATCAGCGGGATAGAGATATTAGGACCAATATCTTGCCCCATTTTTAAACGAGAAAATTATTACCGTTTTCAGTTATTAATTACCGCCAAAATGCGCAAAGAGATGCAAAATTTCCTAAATATTATCGATAAAATTCTCGAAGCACACCCGTTAAAGAATAAAATACGCTACAGTATTGATGTTGATCCTTATGATATGGGATAATAACTGACTAATGACTGCAATAACTCTAAAAAATATTACAAAAAGATATAGCTCTGGTAATCAAGCAGTTATTGCGCTTGAGGATATCTCATTGTCAGTCAAAAATTCTTCCATAAGCGGTATTATTGGTAAAAGTGGCGCTGGAAAAAGCACCCTTCTTCGCACTGTTAATTTACTAGATAGACCTAATTCTGGTGAAGTAATAATAAATAACGAAAATATTCTAACTAAAAGCCCGGCAGAATTGCGAGCGTTACGCAGCAATATTGCCATGATTTTTCAGCACTTTAATTTATTATCAACTAAAACTGTTGAACAAAATATTAGATTTCCACTACAGTTTTTAAAAGATCGTGATGCCCAACAAGAAGAAGAAAATTTTAAAAATATAATAAAAATTACCGAATTAAATAATTTATTACATAATTATCCCAGCCAGCTGAGCGGCGGGCAAAAGCAGCGAGTTGCAATAGCGCGCAGCTTAATAACAAATCCTAAAATTTTACTATGCGATGAAGCAACATCTGCGCTTGATCCACAAAATACTAAAATAATTTTAGATTTGCTAAAAAAAATCAATAAAAATTTAGATATCACTATTTTATTAATTACTCATGAAATGGAAGTAATTCGTGAAATTTGTGACTATGTCTTTGTAAT
Organism: uncultured Gammaproteobacteria bacterium; assembly: GCA_964353115.1. GTDB lineage: Bacteria > Pseudomonadota > Gammaproteobacteria > JAGOUU01 > JAGOUU01 > CAYGUI01. The sequence continues at coordinate 86 of CAYGUI010000108.1, read as the reverse complement.
TAATAATGGAAAAATTGTTGAAGAAGGAGATCCTGTTAAGCTGTTTTCAAAACCTGACAACAATACTACTAAGGACTTATTAGGTC
>CAYGUI010000107.1:0-2499 GCA_964353115.1 uncultured Gammaproteobacteria bacterium | reverse complement strand
TCTAATAATTTTATTTCACTATAAATTATATCTATAGATTTTCTGCCATATTTTATTTGTGAAATTGCAGTCATAATTCTATTTAAACTTGGCAATAATTGCACAGCTGATATGCCCAAAATAGATAAAAATGTCATAACTTGATCTTTAGGTGTACCGTTTACAATTAAAACTGTAATAAAAGAAAGCATGATTAAAATACCAAAAGATTCAATTACCATACGAGGAGAGTTACGAAAAATATTATCAAAAATAGTAGCTTTTTTTGCTAAATCAGAATTTTGAGTGAATTTATTAAATAGATTATCCTTTTTATTATTTACAATAATATCTTTAATGCTCCCTAGGCCATATATGACATATTTTGTCATATTACCCCAAGATTTTGCGCGAAGCTCAGCATAAAATTTGGCTTTAGTACGCATATAGCGTGAAAAGATTGGCAATACAATAGCAAAAGATAAGAATAGTAAAGAACTAAAAATAAAATCATAGTAAATAAGAAAGCTAAAACTTGCTATTGTACAAATAAAATCTGTAAACAAGGTACCCATTGGCCCAATAATATAATTTACAAACATATTTGTTTCAGAATTAATATTGCGAATTAAATTAGAGCTATCACGATCAACATGAAATTTATAAGGGGCATATAAATAACTTTTGAATAATTTATCAGCTGTTTTATAGGAAAAACTAAATAATATTTTAGATTGATAAGATAATAAAAATATTGAAAAAATATTCTTTGCAAAAAAAGCGATAATAATACTTATAACACTAATAATTACAGCACTATCATAACTATAATTTTTAAGTATTATTATATTTTGTAATTTCTCAGGTGATAATAATAAAGTAACAAATGGGATGACAAGGCCAATTCCAGCTATAAGAAACAAACTATTAATAAACGTTAATAAGAAAAACAAATATAGTTTTTTTTTATCCTTATTATCAATAACAAATAATATTTTTTTTAATATATCCATCAAATATTTTTATTTTTAAAATCCCAACTATCTTTTAACATATCATCTAGGCTGAATTTAGTTTCAAATCTTAATTCCCTTTTTGCTAAATTAGGATCAGCGTAACATTTAGCGATATCCCCAGAACGTCGATCAACTACTTCATATGGAACTTCTATATTATTAACTTTTTCAAATGTTTTAATTACTTCTAAAACAGAGTGCGATCTTCCAGTTCCTAAGTTATAAGCTTTAAATCCTCTAATATCTAAAATATGCTCAAGAGCTAAAATATGCCCCCTAATTAAATCAGTTACATGAATATAATCACGCTCTCCCGTACCATCGGAAGTTTCATAATTATCACCAAATACTTTAAGCTTAGTTAATTCTCCAGCTGCAACTTTTACTATATATGGCACTAAATTATTAGGAATGCCATTTGGATTTTCACCAATAAGCTTAGATTTATGCGCACCAACAGGATTAAAGTATCTTAAAGATATTATTTTCCATTTTGGATCAGACTTACATAAATCTTCTAATATCATTTCAATAATTGATTTAGTTCGACCATATGGATTAATTGGATTAATAGTAAAATCTTCTTTAATTGGATTGGAAATGGGATTGCCATAAACTGTAGCTGAGGAGCTAAAAATTAAGTTAAAAACTTTATAGCGCTCCATTGATTCTAATAAATTTAGCGTTCCAGTTATATTGTTATTATAATACAGTAATGGTTTCTCAGATGACTCACCTACTGCTTTAAGACCTGCAAAATGCATAACCGCATAAAAATTATTTTCAGCAAATAATTTTTCTAATTTACCTAAATATAAAAGATCTAATTCAACAAAATTAATTTTTTTGCCAACTATTTTTTCAATATTATTAACTACTTCTTTTTTGGCATTAGATAAGTTATCTAAAACTACAACTTCATATCCTTGCTCTAACAATTCAGCGACAGCATGACTACCAATAAAACCAGCTCCGCCAGTAACTAAAATCTTCTTTTCCATAATATATTTATATTGCGCCTTTGCCTGTTAAAAGAGTTTTAATAGTTAAAAAAACTATTTTAATATCTAAAAATAATGATAAATGCTTGATGTAGTACAAATCATAGCATATTTTAACAGCGCTTCCATCAGTACCAACAGCATATCCCTGCTTTACTTGTGCCCATCCAGTAATTCCTGGTTTTACTTTTTGTCTTAATCTATAGCAGTTTATTTCCCATAGATATTTAGCAGTTAAAGCTGGAGTTTCTGGTCTTGGACCTATGATACTCATATCTCCTTTTAAAACATTAAATAATTGTGGAATCTCATCTAAACGATATTTTCTTAATATTCTACCTAACCTTGTAATTCTTGAATCTTTTTTACCATTTGTTTCTTCCCCATTATGCTTTAATTCCATGCTACGAAATTTATAAAGAGTAAATATTTTTCCATTAACACAAACTCTTTTTTGTTTAAAAATAATAGGAAAACCCATAGAAATTAATATAAATATAGAT
>CAYGUI010000106.1:0-2579 GCA_964353115.1 uncultured Gammaproteobacteria bacterium | reverse complement strand
TTATTAAGCACTATGGCGTTGATTTATCAAAAGCAAAAATCCAAAATTATCAAGAATTTAAAAATTTTAATGATTTTTTTACACGCGAATTAGCGAAAGAAATATTACCAAAAAATGGTTTAACAATTATTTCTCCCGCTGACGGTTTTGTGCAAAATTTTGGCGAATTAACCCCTGATTCTGCAATTACTGCCAAAAGTAGGCATTTTATTTTAGAAGATTTATTAGGAGCGTCATTGCGAGCTGCAGGCGAAGCAGTCCATTCTAAATTCAAATACTTTTTTACAATCTACCTCTCCCCCAAAGACTACCACCGTGTTCATATGCCATATACCGGAAAGTTAGTTCGTATGGACTATATTCCTGGAAAATTATTCTCAGTAAATAGCAGTTCAACAAATAGCATTAAAAATATCTTTAGCCGCAATGAACGAGTAATTTGCTATTTTGATTCAGAATATGGGACTTTTGCTGTCATATTAGTCGGCGCAATTATTGTTGGAAGTATAAGCACTGTTTGGCACGGCATAGTTAATAAAAATCATGGCTCAAAAATATTATCTTTTGATTATCAGGATCAAAATATTCAATTATTACAAGGTCAAGAAATGGGACGGTTTTCTTTAGGATCTACTGCTATAGTTTTATTGCCTGATAGTTTTAAGAATAATTTTGTAATAAAATCTGAGCAAAATATTGCAACTGGCGATATAATAAGTTTATTAGATGAATAGATTCCCGCCTTCGCGGGAATGACGGTATTTACTCAAGATGACGGTATTTACACAAAATGACGACGCTGCTATATAGAGATTACGGAGCATAAACAATGACAACTAAATTATCTTCTTTTATTAACCGAATTGAACCATCCCCTACTCTTCGCATCAGCGATTTAGCACGCAAGCTAAAAGCTGAAGGTAAAGACATTGTGTCTTTAAGTGCTGGTGAGCCTGACTTTGTTACGCCACATCATATCTGCGATGCCGCTATCGCAGCAATAAATGCGGGAGATACCCACTACACTGCTGTCGGCGGTACTGCAGAGCTTAAAAGCGCAATTATCGAAAAATTAAAGCGTGAAAATAATTTAGAGTATAAGCCAAACCAAATAGTTGCAGCAACTGGCTGTAAACAGGCTTTATTTAATTTATTTTTAGTTTTACTTGATGCTGGCGATGAAGCAATCGTACCAGCGCCATACTGGGTATCATATATTGATATTATCAAAGCCGCTAATGCTACTCCCGTGGTTATAGAATCGAGCATTGAAAATAAATTTAAAATCACTGCCGAGCAATTAGAGCAAGCAATTACTGATAAAACTAAACTTTTTGTTATTAATAGCCCAAGCAATCCAAGCGGTCAGGTTTACTCAAAAGAAGAGTTAGCTGCCATTGGTGCAGTATTAAAAAAACATCCGCAAATTTATATCGCAACTGATGATATTTATGAGCACTTAATTTTTGATGGCAAATTTCATAATATTATTAATGCCTGTCCAGAGCTTTACTCTCGTACTATAGTTCTAAACGGTGTTTCTAAATCTTATGCGATGACTGGTTGGCGCTTAGGTTTTGCAGCAGGTCCTGCTGATATTATCAAAGCTATGGATAAACTGCAGTCACAAAGCACTTCAAACCCCTGCTCAATCGCACAAGCAGCAGCTATTGAAGCTTTCCGCGGTCCGCAGCAATGCATCGCTGATATGCTAAAAACTTATAAAAAACGCCATGATTTTGTGATATCTGAGCTTAGAAAGATAAAAGATGTTGAGTGTATTGACTCTGATGGAACTTTCTACATTTTCTTCAGCGTACAAGAAATACTTAAAAATAATCCGCAATTTAAATCCGATATGGATTTTTGTGAATTCTTAATGGAGCGTGGGCTTGCACTAGTTCCTGGCTCTTCATTTGGCATGCCAGGCTTTATGCGCTTATCATTTGCATCATCTGATGAAAACTTGCAAAAAGGGTTAAATAAACTAAAATTATCTATAGAGGAGTTGCAGTAAACACGGATTTATGAATTTCAAATGGACTTGGACCTCATTTTTTATAGTATTCTGTAATATTTCAGTTATGGCAAAACCATTAATTTATGCTCACCGTGGTGGTGCTTGGTATTATCCAGAGCATACTCTTCAGGCCTATAAACACTGTCTAGATCTAAATGTTGATGCTATTGATATCGATGTACAAATAACTAAAGATGGCGAAATAATTGGCTATCATGATCAAAGGCTTAACCCTGTCTATACTCGTGACTTACATGGCCATTGGATTAACAAAAGAATAAAAATAAATAATCTCACTTTAGATTTTTTAAAAAATCTAGATGTTGGTAAAACCAATCATAATAGTCGCTACTATAAAACTACTTATCCACAGCAAAAAGATTTAGATAGCGCACAAATTTTAACACTAGGAGAGATAATCGATTTTGCCAAAATCTACTCTCAAAATAAAAATTTAATTTATCAAATAGAAATTAAAACTACACCAACAACTCATCCACATGATAAAGATTACAAAATTATTGTTGATAAAGTAATTAATATTTTAAAAGATAAAAAT
>CAYGUI010000105.1:0-2580 GCA_964353115.1 uncultured Gammaproteobacteria bacterium | reverse complement strand
ATATTGAAATATTATATAAAGACAAAAATTTAAGAAGAGAATTATCTGAGAATGGAAAAAAAAGAGTGGAAAAATATTTTTGTCAGAAAAAGCATTTTGATAATCTTTCTGCTGAGATAAAAAATTTATTTTAAATTAAATCCAAGAATTAATTTTTTCTAAAACTTTATCTGGATTAATATTTAAAAAATTATCATTGCTTATTGACTCAATTATTACTTCTGTATTTTTACCAATAGGACCCCAACGATCTGGATTTATACCAACTTCAGTTCCAAATAAACCTAAAGTTTTTAAACCAAGAGCTGCTGCTAAGTGCATTGGTCCTGTGCTTGCAGCGATTAGGCCATCACATGAACCTATAAAATCATAAAGCTCAGATAGTGAAAATTCACCCATCTTGTTAATTATTTTATTTTCTTTTTCAAATGGCATAATTAGATCTTTGTAAAATTTATCTTTTTCTTTTTGTGAGCCTGTAATATAAATATTAAATTTATTTGGATCTAATTTTTCTATTAATTCTTTAAATTGATGAGATGGCCATATTTTTGCGCTTCCAAATGATCCTGGGTGAATTATTAAATTAAATTTTTGGCCGCTGATTTTATTTTTTATTATTGGTAAACCATAAAAATCTGAGATTTCTGATAGCGTTATATTTTTTGTTGATATCAGAGGTTTTAATAATTTTAAATTTAATTGCGATTCGTGAAGATGTGATTTTCTTTTTTTTATATTTAGCCGAATATTACAATTGATAATATTATATAATCTTCTGGCATTACCAACCCTATTTTTTATTTTGGCTAATTTCGCTAGTTTAGATAATTTATTATTGGGATGTATGTGAATAAAAAAATCAGCATGTTCATTTTTTAATAATTGTACAGCGTCTTCAGTAGAATACTTTATAAGTTCGTCAAAAAGTATAATTTTATCAACATGCAAGCATCTTTTAACAATAGAAGAAGTGTACTTTTTACAGATAAAAATTATTTCACAACTAGGAAAATTTTTTTTTAAAACTCCGCAAACAGGGAGAGTTACTATTACATCTCCAAGATTATCAGGCCTTGATATTATTATTTTCATGACTAAATTTTTTACTATAAATTTTATTTAGATATTTATTAACTCCAACATTAATATCACAAAATTTATACTCAAATTGCTCTAATAATTTAGTCATATTAGCTTCGGTAAAGCTTTGATATTTTCCTTGCAGATCTTGTGGAAAATCAATATATTCAATTTCGCCAAAACCATGATAATTTATTACTGCTTGAGCAACTTGGTTAAAAGATGCTGCCTTTCCTGTACCGGCATTAAATATTCCAGAAATATTAGGGTTTTCTAACAGCCATAAATTAATATTTACAATATCATCAACATGAATAAAATCACGGCGTTGTTCGCCATTGGCATAATTATCAGTACCTTTAAATAATTTAACGCAATTATTTTTTAATAGCTGATTATGGAAATGTAAAACAACACTGGCCATGCGTCCCTTGTGTTCTTCATGCGGGCCATAGACGTTAAAGTATCGCAATCCGGCGACTTGGTTGCTTGAGTTAGTTATATTTTGTCTTACGTATTGATCAAATAAATATTTAGAATAGGCATATAAGTTTATCGGCTTTTCATATTTGATATCTTCAATAAAAATATTGCCAGCACCATAAACAGAAGCAGATGATGCATAAATAAAAGGAATATTGTTATATGCACAAAAATCAAATAATTCTTTAGAATATTGATAATTATTGGCCATAATAAATTCACCATCAGTGCATGTTGTATCTGAGCATGCTCCTTGGTGAAAAATAGCATCTATTTTTTTATTAGCAAAGTAATTATTTTTTAGTAATTCTAAAAATTTATCTGGACTTATAAAATCCGCGATTTTAATACTAGTTAAATTTGATAATTTATTATCAGTTATATTGTCAACTGCTAAAATATTATCAAAACCCTTTTCATTTAAACCTTTAACTAAATTGCAGCCAATGAATCCTGCAGCGCCTGTAACTATAATCATGCCAATATTTTAGCAGGAAAATAGGCAAGCTTTAAAAATTTCTCCCATTTCGTGAGGAAAAATTAATTTTTTTATTTCTTGAGTGTATTTTAGATATTTCTTTGAATTAGGATTTACTTGTTCAGCAAAATTTATCAGATTGTTTTGTAATAAAAAATCTGCTTGAGTACCAAAAAAATTTAACTTTAAATTATTATTTTTTATAAATTCTAAAATGCAATCAAAATCAACGTGAGATGTTATATCTTGTAATCCGGGATATAAAAAAGGATTATGGTGAGCATAGTGCCGATAATGACACATCAAGGTCCCCATATTTCTATCGTGATGATAATATTGGTCGCGAGTATAGCCATAGTCTATTAATAAAACCTGTGAGTCAGGAGATGAAAAATTTAGGATATTATCGAGCCAATTATTAATATTTAAATTAATTTCAGAAGTATAATTATTATTTATTAAATTTTTTATATTTTTATTAAAATATTTTTCTAAATTATTATTTATATTTAGTTTATTTTTTATAAATATAAAAT
>CAYGUI010000104.1:0-2634 GCA_964353115.1 uncultured Gammaproteobacteria bacterium | reverse complement strand
ATTTAAATATTGATGATTCTATAGAAAACTTAGATTTATTTTTAAATAAACAACTCTCTGAAAATTTAGAATATAAGCTTATAAATTTAGATAATATTAATGATTTTTTAAATACAAAAAATAATATAACTCCAATATCTTTTGTTAATATTGATAAGCAGTATAAACTTTTGTCCTCTGGTATGGAAAAATCCATAGACAAAGTAATGCAAAGCCATCAATTTATTCTAGGATCGGAAATTAGAAAAACAGAAAACAATTTATCTAATTTTACTGGTAGTAAGCATTCTATTTTATGTGCTAGTGGAAGTGACGCCTTAATGCTGGCATTGCTTGCTATTGACGTAAAAAAAAATGATGAAGTTATTGTTCCAGCTTTGAGTTTTATTGCAACTGCGAGTATTGCAGAATTATTAGGATGTAAAATTAAATTTGCTGATGTTGATCCAAAAACTTATACCATATCATCTAAATCTTGCGCGCATTTAATATCAGAAAAAACTGTGGCGATTATTTCAGTTGGTTTATATGGTCAGCCATATGAGCACGATGAATTACAAGAAATAGTTGATATTTATAGTAACAAATATAATAAAAAAATTTATATTATTGAAGATGCAGCGCAAAATTTCGGTGCAAATTATAAAAATAGAAAGTCTTGTAATTTAGCTGATATATCAACAACAAGTTTTTTTCCAGCCAAACCATTAGGTGCTTATGGTGATGCAGGTGCGATATTTACTAATGATGATAATTTAAATAAAAAAATTAGAGCATTATCTGTTCATGGTCAATATGAGCGTTATGTTCATGAATATGTTGGTATTAATGGACGTTGCGATACTATTCAGGCTGCAATTATTAATGAAAAACTTAGGGTTTTTCCTGAAGAGCTTAATGCTCGTAATAATATTGCTCAAAAATATAACAACTTATTACAAAGCCTACCGATTACTGTTCCGTTTATACAGCAATATAATTTTTCTACTTTCGCGCAATACTCTATTCTTGTTGAAAATTCAAAAATACGCGAGGACTTAATTAACTATTTAAAAAATTATGATATTCCAACCGCGATTCATTACCCAGTAGCTCTACCTGAGCAACCATGCTTTAAGCATTATAAAAGTGATGATCTTAATGTCACAACTTCTATAGATATTTCTAGCCGCATTATGAGTTTACCAATGAATGCCTATTTAACAGATATGCAGATAAATTTTATTTGCGATAAAATCAAGGATTTTTTTCATCATGGAGAGAATTAAGGTTGCTGTTGTTGGGGTTGGGCATATTGGAGCTTATCATGCAGAAAAATATGCAAAATTGGATTCTTGTGATTTAGTTTATGTTGTTGATATAAATGAGCAACGAGGTCGTGAAATTGCAGCTAAATTTTCAGCACAATATATTCCCTGCTACAAAGATTTAGTTGGAAAAGTATCAGCAGTTAGTATTGCCGTAGATACAAAAAGGCACTTAGAGGTAGCTAAGTTTTTATTAGAAAATAATATACATGTTTTATTGGAAAAGCCTTTTACTAGTACCTCGCGCGATGCTAAAAAATTACAAAAAATAGCTATTAAAAATAGTTTAGTATTAATGGCAGGGTACTCTGAAAAATTTACTCCAATTTGGAAAGATATATCTAAATTAATAGAAGATCCTATTTTTATACATTCAAATAGACTGTCTGTATCTAATAATAGATGCCCAGATATTAATGTTATTCAGGATTTAATGTCGCATGATATAAACATCATTCAATTTTTAATATCTGAAAATATTAAATCAATTGATATGCTGGCAACTTCCTTTGTAAAGAATAGACTAGATTTTTGCAGTGTGAGAGTTAATTTTGAAAATAATATTTTTGCATTATTAGTTGCTAGTAAATTAAATTACTATAATTCTCGTAATTTTTTTATTCATCAAAAAAATAGTAACATAGAAATAGATTTTATTAATAAAAAAGCCGTATATTATCCCAGTAATGGAGGGAATATTATAATAGAATATTCTGAGCACGATAATATAATGCAGGAAATAAGTATATTCACAAATGCTATTTGTGAAAAAAATAAAATAGTAGTTAGTGATAGCCTCGATGCAATAAAAACCTTATTAGCTATAGAAAAAATAGAAGAAAAAATTGCATAAAAAAGTAATAGAAAAAAATATTGCAATCTTTGCATTAGAATCTTCCGCAGATAAGCTGGGATCATATTTAATATCTGATTTAAAAAATAATATTAATATAGATTTTAATTTTTTTGGTATTGGTGGGCACAATATGAAAAAATTAGGATTTCATAGCTTTTATAGTGTCGAAGATTTATCTTTTATAGGAATTCTTTCAGTCTTAAAGAATATTAGAAAAATATTAAAAATCAAAAAAGATATTTTTACTAAAGTTTTAGCACAAAAACCTGATTTAATAATAGGAATTGATTCTTCAGCATTTAATTTGCCGTTAGAGCAAAAATTTAAAAAATTAGGTGTAAAAACTATTCATTATGTTAGTCCCCAGGTTTGGGCATGGCGTCCATGGCGGGCCAAAAAATTTCATCAAAAATTTGACCTGTTATTACTGCTATATCCTTTTGAAAGAGAGTTTTATAAAAACTATAATAT
>CAYGUI010000103.1:0-2708 GCA_964353115.1 uncultured Gammaproteobacteria bacterium | reverse complement strand
ATATAATATTTCAATATTTTTTGCTAACGAATGAGAGTTTTTTGTTTCAAATAATAAGCCTGATTTACCATGTTCGATTATTTCTGGAACTCCTCCAGCATTAGATGCAATAACTGGGACATTTACTGCCATTGCTTCTATTACCACCAAACCAAAAGTTTCTTCATAGCTTGGCAATATTAAGCAATCTACTTGCTCCATTATATTCTGAGGATTTTTTTGAAAACCTAAATAATGAAAGTTTTTCTCAAAACCCATATTTTTCATCGAGTCATTCAAATGCTTATAATATTTCTCATCTTCAACCATTCCAACAAAAACGAGATAAATATTTTTACTTATATCTGTAAGATTTTCTAAAGCATTTATTATTAAGTGCTGTCCCTTAGGCTCATGTATTCTTGAAAAACATCCGATCACAAAAGTAGAATTATTTATTACTCCAATTTTTTCTCTTAAATTAAAATTTTCTAAACTTTTATTATCTTTTAGCTTAGCACCTAAATATAATTTTTTTATATTATTTGGATTTATATCTAGATTTTTTAAAGCCTGTTGCTTCATTCTTTCGGTTGAAACAAATAATAAATCTAAATTTCTATATAAAAATTTGTGAAAGAAATTTTTTTTTACACCAATACAAAAATGTCTAGTGTAAGCTATTTTTAAATTAGGGTGCATTTTTTTTAAAAGCACAGCCATTAATAAATACTTTGGCTCATGGATATAAATAACAAGATTTCTTTCAGAAAAAATTTTTATTACCTTAAAAAAATTTAATAAAAAACCACGGAGCTTATAGGGAGAAAAATAATCTTTATTTAGTTTTAATGTAGATGAATCTATAAAGCTTTTTTTTTGACAACCTACTAATAATTTAAAAGTATCATTTGATAAATAAGATATGCTATCAATAAAATAAGTTTCTAGACCTCCTTTGCCACAAGCAGTACATAAATTTAAAATAGTTATCTCATTTACACTCAATTTTTTCTCCTTCATGTATACGCCAAACTTTAATGAATTTAATAAATGTATTTATTGCACTTGACACTGAAATATATAAACCCGGCTTACCATCTAAAATACCTAATTTAAAAATATAATGCTTTATGAAAGAATGAATAGGACGAATAATTAAGTGATACATTCTCACTTTTTTTATTTTATCTTTATAATCAAACGCTCCCCAAGTGGTATATTTATCAGCTTTTTCAATTTGATGCAAAAGACCTTTGCTATACGTATTATGGATTATTTTACCCTCTAAATTAATTACTTTAATATCATAACTAATATCTAACTTTTCATGCACTGTTTTTGATAGACAAAATTTTAAATTATTCTGAAATAATCTTATCGTTTTATCATTTTTCCAAACGTGCTTAATATGCCTGCCCATAAAATAATTTTTTCTTTCTATTGAGAAAACAACCTTATGAAAATCATCTAATTTTAATTGTTTAATTTCTGTGGCTAATTCTTCAGTTACCAATTCATCTGCATCTAAAAAAATTATCCACTCATTAGAAGCTTGCTCTATAGCCCAATTTTTTTGTGCAGTTGGATTAATATATTCATGCTCTAAAAATTTAACATTTGAATATTGTTTAGCTATATCCTTAGTTTTATCCGTACTAAATGAATCAACCACTAATATTTCATCTGCAAATAACACAGATTTAATGGCTGATGCAATGCTTTGCTCTTCATTAAGAGTTGGAATTATCGCGGATATTTTCATATAAAAGAGAGAAAAATAAAATTAAACTTAAAAATAAAAATCTATTACCAATGTTATGACTAAGATGACATTGAGTTAAGCCAAAAATAAAAAAAGACAATAAAAATATATAAAAAGTAATTCTAATATTATCTTCCAATAAACTACTATTTTTTTTCATAGAAAATATCAGGTATATAAATGGCATTAAAAATAATGAAAATCCGATTAAACCTTCTTCAGATAACACCTTTAAAAATTCATTATGTGGGTGCCCATAAACTGGTTTGCCTAATTCTTTTATTTTATTATCATTAACTAGCTTAATAAAATTTTCTCTATAATTATTTAATCCAACACCAAAAAGTGGTTTTTCAAAAAACATTAATTTTGCTGCTCGCCACATCTCTTCTCGCTCACCAACTGAGGTGACCGTATTATGTTGACCACTATATTGCTTCATTTCATCTATAACACTGTTTATTCGACCATGTAATACACCATATGAGACAAAAGTACCGGCAAGTAAAAACAACGATATTATAAAAACTTCTTTGAACTTAGAGTAATAAAGCAAAAATATAATAAAAACTGGTATTGATAACCAAGCTCCGCGGGTAAGTGAAACAATGCTTGCGATTATAGCTAAAAATAATAAAAGATATTTAAGATAATTATTTTTTGTTAAATATTCTGTATTTAAGAAACAAATATAACCTAATAAAAGCATATAACAACCATATGCTATAGAAATAGTAAATCCCCCTACTCTCCCTACATGCAAATATAATTTTTGATATAAAACACCAACAACAAATCCTCCCAATAATCCAACCAGTGACCCTAAAATAAAATTTTTATATTTTATTTTACAAGAACATAAAGCTATTAATATAAATATAAAAAATAATTTTTTATCCAAAACAGATAAAAATAAATTTAAACTAAATTCATTTAGATATATTTTTTGAATAAAAATATATAA
>CAYGUI010000102.1:0-2958 GCA_964353115.1 uncultured Gammaproteobacteria bacterium | reverse complement strand
ACCCTACTCTTTAAAGGAATTATTATCATATTCAATTGAAGAATTAACAAAAAGTTTTTCTTTTAAAAATTTTAGCCCTATTTTTTACTCAGGATTAAATAATTGGCTTATAAAAATCATATCCGACGAAATAAATTTTAAATTTGGTAATTTACATAGATTTGTTTTTACTTATGATAAATCTGAATTTGTTTATAACTTAATAGAATACTTTAAAAAAATAATTGCTCTTGCTCCAACTCAAGTTATTAAAGAAGAAATTATTTTATATCGTAATACTATCTTATCTATATTTGGTTTAAAAACATATATTAATTCAAAAGCTCAAGACAGCTATCCACAAATTTTTTCTGGCAACCCACGAGATTATTTTGAATTTTTAAAATTAGTACAATCTCAAGATATTGAAAAAAATTGTGCTCAATTATTAACATTTATCAATAGAACTGAATTTTTACCAGAAGATGATTTATTTATATCAATTATTTGTAATGTAATAAATTCATGTGAAAACAGCTACCAGGCAGCTGAATTACTTCTTGGAAAGAGGTCTGAAGAAATTATAGGGCAAGCACGCAGTAAAATATTGGAAAATAAAAATTATAATTTATTAAAAATTGAAAAATTAGTGCTATTATTTTCTAAACTGCCTTTTTATGATTCCGATCTAAATAGCCATTTAAAATTTTTACATAAAGAACAAGCTGTTTCAAAAATCGCACTATGTGAAGAAAAATTATCAGAAATAAGCAATTTAGATGATATATTAATATTTATAAATCAAATTTTATTGCCAGCTCATCATGAAAATTTATTCAAAACATACATTGATGTATTTACCCCTAAAATAATTAATACATTAATATCTAAGATACAAAAACTTAATATCGAATCATCAGATACTGAAAATATAAAAAAATTAGAGTTTTTACTACTAAATTCATCAGAATTTTTAAAAGATATTATTAGCAACAAACACCCTGATTTATTTAGGGAAATATGCTCTACGAGAATCACTAAAAAGGCCGGAGAATTTTTCAACTCTATTCAAGAAGTTATAAACAAATTAGAAGATGTAGTAAAAAAAATTGATGAAACCTCAGCTCCTAATTTTTTTGATTCAGCATCAATAAACGCTGATAATTTTTGTGAATTTTTAAAAAATTATCAAGACAGCATTCCGCAAGAAATAATAGAAAAATTAGTAACTAATTTATTGGAAAAAATTAATAATTTAGTTGCAATGGAAATAAGAGCTTTATTGGCTTCAAATAAAATTACCGAGATAAAAAATATATTATTACCTTCTGACCCTATTCATAAAATTATAATAATCACAAATAATATAATAGATAAGATGCCAGTCGAAAAATGGTTTCTTAAAATTGGAGTTAAAAGCACTTTATTAAAACATCTAGACTTAGTGACAAAGGATAGACGTGCTCATAATCAAACAGGATCTATTTTATTTACTGATTTTATCTTATCCGATCCTTACTTGCGTCAAGAAATAAGAGCAATATCATCAGATCTTCCAGAAAATCACTATCTTACAAAAGATTTTGACGAAATAATAGAAACCAAAAGCTTAATTAAATTAACTAGGCTATTAGAAAATCTAAAATATGAAACTATTATACAAATCGTAACCTATCTAAAACCCGAAAGATTAAAGAAATTAGAAAATATTTTAAGTGATATTATAAGTGACACCATTAAAATTTCTTTTGATATATACAAAATTCGTGCTAGAAAATTATTAAATATAATTGAGAATATAAATACTAAGATTAATAGCCAAGAGCAACTATCAGAAGCAGATATATCATTATCTATTTCAGAAAATTTGAAATTTAAAGATTCATTAACAAGATTAGGGCAATATAATTTTTCTTATTATGAACTAAATCAAGTTCTTAGCCCTAATTTTTTAATTAACGATGCCGAAATAACAAAATATATTACTTCGCAACAGATAATTATAGAGCGTTTATTAATAAATCCTGAATTATCACGTGATGTTACATCTGGACTTGAAGAATTTGCCAATAATTTCCTTAATAAAATTCGTGAAATTATATTTTCAAATTATGAATTAAATGATGAAACTTTAGAAAAACTTGCTAATTTTATTAATTTTTTAGTTGAAAAAAACTTATTAAATCATATAAATATCCCTTTCCCTGTAGATTTTTATTTTATTAAGCAGTCATTAAAACAAGATACTATAAAAAACCTTAAATCTTATAGGCAATTTCTTTTAGAGCTAAAAAATAAATCATTATCAGAATTAGCAAAGCATAGTGAAATGATGCAAATGTTGTTTGATAATAATTTATTTAAAATGATGCTCTATTGGACTGACGATAGAGCAGAATTATCAGATAATATTAAAATCCCAGAAAAATATTCCAAGAAAAAAACAAAAAAAAGAACAAATCCTCGTGGGACCTTTATTAGCTTTGAAGATAACGGTGGGCTTTTAGCTCCAGCAGCCGCAGCAGCTGCTGCTTCAGCATCTTCAATTGAATTTAATTTAATTGCTAACAAAGATAAACCAAAACAATCTTTAATAAAAAAAATAATTATTGATTTTTTTACAAATAGCTTGCTACAGCAAAAAATATCTAACATAGAAGACTTATACACTTCTATTTGGGCGCAGAAATCTTTAATAGATTTCGAACAAAATGAATTATTTATTTTATTTTTTATTGCAAATAACAATAATAAAAACAGCATTATTTCTCAGTATTGCGAATATTTATCAAGTAAACATTGTACAGATTTTACAAAAATTTTAGACTTTTTAAATTTTTTATTATCTTTTAGTGAGCATGATTTTTTAATATCTCCTGAAAACAAAGATTTAATATTTAGAGTTATAAATAAATATTTGCTCAATATACTAGAATCATTATCAATCGATAATCCAATTCTAAATGATCTTAATATTAT
>CAYGUI010000101.1:0-3063 GCA_964353115.1 uncultured Gammaproteobacteria bacterium | reverse complement strand
GTGTTCGAGAAATATAAAGATGTTTGGGTTTACGTTTAACTATTCGACTATTTTCGGAAATAAAATAGTTACGCGAAGCGTACTCATTAATTATTCATGCCTCAAGACCTTAATAATTTTTATCAGAATCATCATCAATATATAAAATCCAAGTAGTCTAGCCAGGTTAGGTTGTAGCGTTGTTAAATCAGCGCTGCGCGCAAAAATATCAACAAAACTATCTTGTGCCCAATAAAGTGGTGAAAATTGTCCAAGCAATTTAAAGCGCTCCGGCATAATTGAAACAGGTGTAAAAATACCACTGACTGCTGCCATAATCACAATTAAAAATGGACATACCGCATTTACCTGATGCAAGCTTTTACTTATAGTTCCCATAAATAATCCAAAACCAATTGCGGCAATTGAAGTAAATAACCCGACGATTAATACCAAATCAACTTTTCCTGAAATATCTAATGCTGGGGTATCAAAATACGGTAGTACAAATATTCCAATGCTCAGCATCAAAGCTAATTGGATCATATTTAAAATAACAAAAGTAAAAGTTTTGCCGAATAATAATAAATAACCTGGCACCGGCATAAGTCTTAAGCGTTGCGATACACCATCTAATTTTTCATGCACCATTTGTCCAGCCAATGAAATTACGATAAAAAACATACCAAAAATTGACCAAGCTGGAACATTTTGTGCAGCTACAGTTACTTCTTTTTCAGTTTCCGAAGTTGAGCCAGTTTTTAATTCTATTTCATCTTGGACTAATTTAGCTTTAATTTTTCCTAAAATATAATTAGCTTTTTCGAGAGTAACTTTCTGTAGAATATAATCAATACTAAATCCAATACTATCTTTAATGCTTTGATCTAAGCCGGGATCTAAATAAATATCTACTTGGTATGGTTTAGTTTGATCTGTTTGCCATGGAATATAAATTATACCGCTGTATTTTCCTTCGTTTACTCGCTGTTTAGCCAGCGCAACACTTGCGCGATATTTGGTTATTTTAAACTCATTGCTTTTTCTTAATGCTTTTTCTATGCCAGTCGAAGTTTGATCGGTGCCATTAGAGATTAATAATAATTTGATATTTTTACGGGCATTATCACGTCCGGCATCTATAGCACTTACTGTTAATATTAAAAATGTTGGCAGAATAAAAAGAGTAATTAATCCTAACTTATCGCGAATCAGTAATAAAAAATCTTTTTTTATAATATGTATTAATTTGTGCATATTGATTAATCTCGTAAATGTTTTCCGGTAAGGCCAAGAAAGACATCTTCTAAATTTCTGGCATCTGGCACGCTTTTAATTAAATTTGATGGAATATCATTACGAATAATTTCTCCATTATCCATAATTGCAACACGTGAGCATAATTTGTCAGCTTCTTCCATATAGTGCGTGGTATAGATCATAGTCATGCCGTTATTATTTAGCTCTTGTAAAATATCAAATATTACTTGCCGTGATTGCGGATCAACATTTACCGTAATTTCATCTAAAAATAATATTTTTGGACTGTGTATTAATCCTAAAACTAAATTAGCGCGGCGTTTCATGCCGCCAGAATATGAGCCAATAGGCTTTTGTTTAAAACTTTCAAGGCGTGCAATTTTTATACAAAATTCAATACGCTCACGCATTTTTTTACCGCTTATGCCATACATGTGGCAGAAAAAGGTTAAATTCTCAGTAAGTGTTAATGTTGGGAATAGCGCTAAATCTTGTGGAACAATTCCAATTAGATATTTAACTTTATTAAAATGCTTTCTTAAATTAAGACCATTGATTTCAACGTTACCAGAAGTTGGTTGTAATAACCCTGTTACAATCGATATTAAAGTTGTTTTTCCGCAGCCATTAGGGCCTAAAAGTCCAAAAAATTCTCCAGCCCTTATATCCAAATTCATGCCAGGCAGAGTATAGTCTGTATTAGAATTATAACGTTTCTTAATATCAATTATTTTTAGAATATTTTCCGTGTTCATAACCTTAGTTTAGTATAAAATCTACACATTAAAGATGATTATGAGTAATTTACGTAAGATAAAAAAACTTTCATTAAATCTTGCCAATCAAATTGCAGCAGGAGAGGTGATTGAGCGTCCGGCAGCTGTGGTTAAAGAGTTGGTAGAAAATAGTATAGATTCTGGCGCTGATAATATTACTATTTCAATAGAAAGCTCGGGCGTTGGATCAATTACAATTCAAGATAACGGCTGTGGCATTCCAAAAGATGAATTAGAGCTGGCGATAACTCCTCATGCAACTAGTAAAGTATATTCGCAAGATGAGTTATTAAATATTAATACTCTAGGTTTTCGTGGCGAGGCTTTGGCGAGTATTAATTCAGTATCGCGTTTTAAAATTACTTCAAAAACAGCAAGTTCAGAGTTTGCCTGGCTGCTTGAAAATAATAAAATTAAACCAAAATCAATCGCCTATAAACACGGGACTATCATAGAAGTTGCTGATTTATTTTTTAATATAAAAGCACGTCGTTACTTTTTAAAATCAACACGCACTGAAAATATTCATATTGAAAATACAGTAAAAAATTTAGTTTTAGGCAATTTTAATATTACTTTTAAGTTTGTTATCGATAATAAAATTATTTTTAATCTGGAAAAAGCTGATAATTCCTCGAAAAAAATAGAGCGGATAAGAAAAATATTAGGAAAAAATTTTACTGAGAATTCTCAATATATTTCTTTTGAAAATGAAACAATGCAAATATCAGGGTGGCTTGGTAATGCTGATTTTCATTGTGCGCAAAATAATATGCAATATATTTTTTTGAATAATCGAGCAGTGAAAGATAAAGCTTTGTTGCATGCAATTAGAAGTAGTTATTCTGATTATATTCCTGAAGGACGCTCAGCAGCTTTTATATTATATTTGTCTCTTGATCCGCGTGAAGTCGATGTTAATGTTCATCCAACAAAATCAGAAGTGCGTTTTCGTAAAATGCGACTGGTTTATGATTTTATTCGGCAGAATATCAGCGCTGTTGTTAAAACCCCTCTGTCAGCGAAGCTGACATCTCCCCTTTATAAA
>CAYGUI010000100.1:0-3073 GCA_964353115.1 uncultured Gammaproteobacteria bacterium | reverse complement strand
AAAGTCCAATTGTGGACACATGGTGGCAAACTGAAACGGGTGGCATTATGATAACCCCAATACCGTTTGCAACACCTACGAAACCAACTTATGCAACTTTACCTTTTCCTGGAATTCAACCTGCTTTGATGGACGAAACAGGCAAGGAACTAAAAGAAAATCAAGTAAGCGGTCGCTTATGTATTAAATTTCCATGGCCAAGTATGGCGAGAACTATTTGGGGCAATCATCAACGATATAAGGATACTTATTTTTCAGCTTTTGAAAACAAATATTTTACTGGCGATGGTGCTCTTCGTGATGAGGTTGGGTATTACAGAATTACGGGTAGGGTAGATGATGTGATTATTGTTTCTGGACATAATTTAGGAACTGCACCAATTGAAGATGCTATAAACGAACATCCAGCTGTGGCTGAAAGTGCTATTGTTGGTTTCCCTCATGATATTAAGGGTAATGCACTTTACGGATATGTCATTTTAAAAGATGTCGGAGAAGGACGTGTTCACGATAATTTGCGTAAAGAGATCAATCAAATTATTACGGAGCATGTTGGCCCTATTGCTAAATTAGATAAAATTCAATTTACTAAAGGCTTGCCTAAAACACGTTCAGGGAAAATTATGAGACGTATTTTGCGTAAAATTGCTAGTAATGATACGAGCAATTTAGGTGATACTAGTACACTTTTGAATCCTGAAGTAGTTCAGGATATTATGGATAATGTGCTTTAACTATTTTGCTGGTGGCGTTATTTTAAAGCTAATCTTATGAAATTTATACTTTCCACAATCTTAGTATTGTTGATAATTAATCTATCATTTTCTCAAATTCAATATCCAATTACTACAAAAAAACCAGTAGTTGCAAACTATCATGGAACTGACATAATTGATGAATACCAATGGTTGGAGTTAAGCGAAAATGATTCAGTATCAGAATGGGTAAAAAGTCAAAATAAAGTCTCAGAAAAGTACTTAAGAGGATTGGCATCAAAATATGATACTGACGAGCAAATAAATAGGTTTTTATTTAGCGAAACGGTTGACTACGAAGGGAAAGTCAAGCATAATACTAAAGAAGACTACTTTTTTAAATATTATTATACAGGTCAGAATAGCACAGCATCATTATTTTATAAAAAGGGAATTGATTCAAAATATAATATTTTGGTTAACTCTTCTGCGATATCTAGCAAAGACAGAGTAGACATTGATTATTTTAAGGCATCAAAAAATAATACATGGCTTGCATATCAATATAGTAGAAATGGCAGCGATTGGCAAGAAATTAGAGTCGTGAAAATCGATAAGAAAAGGCATTATCGTAACGTATTAAAGCATACTAAGAAAACTGGAATATTTTGGTGGAATGATGGGTTTTTTTATAAAAAGTATCCGTTTGATTCTGTAAATGCCGTTTATAAGAAACCTACAATTATGTATCACAAAGTAGGTACAACACAAAATGATGATGAACTAATGTTTAAATCATATAGTAATGATGAAGATATAACTGTCGTTGGCACAAAGGATGAGAGTTTCTATATGGTTAAACGAGAAAATTCTAAAACTGAAATTTTTAATTATTATTTATTCAATCCAAAAATGGAAAACCCTAGATTTGGGTTTAGTCCTTTCTTAATTAATACTAAATATGATTTAAATTTTCATAAAAGCAATGATAGTCTAATTTATGCCTCAACTAGCATTAAAGGTAAAGTACATCTAATCTCTATAAATAAAGAAAATCCAACAAAGTTTAATTTAATATCACCATCGTATAAAAAACATGCGCTACAAGATTTTGAGATGATGGATGATTTTATTGTTGCATCGTATCATTCATTTGAAGGTTCAATTATAGTAAAGTTTGATTATCAAGGCAATGTTCTGAAAGAAAGTGTTTTACCAAAAGGATTATCAATTAAAAATTTAAACTATGATAAAAACTTTGAAGAGTTTTTCTTTTACCTATCGTCTTATACAATACCAAAAGTATTATATAAATTAGATTTAGATACGTTTAAGTATGAAATTGTTGGTAAAACTGAAGTGAATTTTGACTTCGAGAACTATAGGTTCAAGCAAGAGTTTTATACCTCTCATGATGGGGCTAAAGTCCCTATTTTTATAGTTTATAAAGATTCGTTAAGGAAAAATAAATCTACACCTTTTCTATTAAAAACTTATGGAGGATATGGATCTACTGAAATTCCTAGTTATAACCCAGGAATAGTATATTTTATTGAAAACGGAGGAGCATTTGCGTATGCACATATTAGAGGTAGTGGTGGTTTTGGTTACGAATGGAGTGAAAAAGGCAAACGACTTAATAAAAAAAATGGAATTAATGATTTTATTTTTGCAGCTAAATATTTAGTGGAAAAAGAATATACTTCTTCAAAAAATATTGCAATTACAGGGTCATCACATGGGGGATTAATTGCGGGAGCAGCTATTACAAAGCGGCCAGACCTTTTCGGAAGTGCCGCAATAGATGTGGGAGCTTTAGATATGATTAGATTTGAAAATTTTACAGTTGGAGCAGCCGTTACAAATATTAAAGAATTTGGGACTTCTAAAAACCTAGCAGATTTCAAAAGTTTATTATCGTACTCACCATATCATAATATTGAAGAATCAGTGAATTACCCTCCAATTTTGCTTGTTACTGGCAATTATGATAATCGTGTACCTCCTTTACATTCTTATAAATTTGCTGCGAAACTACAAAGTAGAGAATCACAAAAAAATCCTATTTTATTATGGACTCAGTATAGAACTGGACATTTTGGAGCTAATACAAGAACGGAATTAAAAAAAGAATATACGTTTATCTATAGTTTCTTATTCCATAACCTTGAAAGTAATTAAGGCGGTTTTCCGTTAAACCATTTTAAATTCTAAAAGTAATTCCCCTTCAATAGAAGCTTGTAAATGATCCCCTTTATGAATTAGCCCTGTTCCAGAAGCTGGTGTTCCAGTAAAAAATAAATCACCAGGTTCTAAGGTCATGAACTTAGAAACATAAGAAATAATTTCAGCGAAATTATAAATCATCATAGATGTAT
>CAYGUI010000099.1:0-3133 GCA_964353115.1 uncultured Gammaproteobacteria bacterium | reverse complement strand
ATTTAGAATGCCTAATTTATTCTGATAATGCTGATATTAGCTGGGATGGCAAAGAGTTTTACCAAAATTTTATGTCGGAGTTCAAAAATGATAATAATAATTTGAAACAAGGACCACTTGAAGAACTTTGATTGTGAAGAGTTTTAATCATTACAAATCTGGATTGCTTCGCTGCACTCGCAATGACGTATATAACTAAAAATCTAAATTATTTGCTCAATAATTTTATTAAACTTATCCCTATTTTTACCAACATGTAAGTTATGATTGCCATCAGCGAATTCAACTAATTTGCAATGTTTATTTTTTATACAAATTTTCTCTTGCTGCTCAGCATTAACACGGGCATCATCGCGAGCTAAAATTAAAGTAAAATCTTGATTAATTTTTGCTAAATATTTATTAACTTTAGCATCAAGATCTAATGCTGCTAATACCATATTTAGTACGCGGTATCTTAAATTACGCTCTTTTAGACTAAATAAATCTTTATTATTATTTTCTGTACCAAAATTACGATACGAGCAATATGGCTCATAATTACAATAATCACGCCACCACGAATAAAGATAAATTCGATAATCTGATTTTGTATAAATTGCTGGTGCATAAAGAATAATTTCAGAATTTTGTGGCAGATTTTTTTCTTTATATAATTCTAGTAACTGCGTGCCACCATAAGAATGGCCTAGAATTACTACTTTTTTATATTTTTTTGCAAGATCATTGATATATTTACTAATAAATTTAGTAATAATTTTATTATTAATTTTTTTAGCTTCTTCTAAACTTCTACCATGATATGGCAAAAGAGGAATATATATATCAAAATTTTTATTTTTTTCATCATTAAAAAAAGTAGTAAATATTTCCGGCGATGACATCATTCCATGAATAATAATTAAAGCCGTTTGATTATGATTTTTTAGTTCTCGTGAGCTTAACCCTTCAATAACACCATTTTGATCACGAGGATAGAGCTGATTAATTACACGCTCATCTTCAAAATCTAATAATTTTCCTATTGATATAATTAGTGCAATTGCAATGATTACAATAAAGAAAGTTGATAAAGATATTCTTTTTTTCATATTTTGCTAAAAAATACTATAATCTTGATATAAAACAAATATTCGTATTTATATGTCACTTAATAAACTTAAAAAGAAACATTATATCCTTTTACTATTTATAATACCAGTAATTCTGGCCAATGCAGCATTTGCCACTAACTGTCCATCACTTAACTCCATTTATCGTATTAATAACCAGTATTCTTGGATTTCAGCACAAAACGGCTGGAATGGGGAATTTGCTGCTCCGACACCAGGAAAAGGTGAATCTTATGGGGTTGGGCATTTTTTACGAGCAGAGTGGATTAAACTATACGATTCTCCCCTGTCCCCTGGATATGTACAGTGTTTATATCAAGGAAATATTTCAAGTGAAATTATTAAATTTACACAAGATGGTGCGCAGAATAGCCAAATGCCACGTGCAACTGGCTGGAGTTGTCATAATTTAACAGCTTATCCAGATGTTTCATGTATTTGTGCCAATAATGACCCTAAATCGTGCTCTTTTTAGTTACATTTAGGGCAAATACCATAAATAGTTAAATTATGTTCCGTAATCTTGAAGCCATATTTGAGAGCTATTTTTTCTTGACGATCTTCAATGACCTCATCGACAAATTCTTCAATAAGACCACATTTTACGCAAACTAGATGATCATGATGTTCATCACGATCCAATTCAAACACTGCTTGATCGCCTTCAAAACGATGGCGAATTACCAGTCCTGCTTCCTCAAACTGAGTTAAAACTCGATAAACTGTTGCCACACCAACATCTTCATCCTGCTCTTTTAATAAGTTATATATTTCTTCCGCTGATAAATGGTGCTCTACGTTTTTATTTAAAATTTCTAAAATTTTAAGTCGTGGATTAGTAACTTTAAGTCCTGCTTTTTTTAAATCATGATCACTCAAAATTTTCTCCCTTTAAAATTAAATTATTACTGTTTATAATACTTTATTATGCGTATTTTAAAAAATCTTAAAATTTTTATTGTTTTATCAATAATTTTACTTAGTACTAGCTGTTCACGTTTTATTCTAGGATATACACCAGATATTGAGCAAGGAAACTCGTTAGATCACAAAACTTATAACAAAATTCACAAAGGCATGAGCCGCTCAGATGTTGAAAAAAAACTCGGAAGCCCAGTATTAAATAATACTTTTAATACCAATGAATATGATTATGTTTATACCTTTAGGCCTGGCAATGGCAAAACACGTGTTGAAAATTTTGTTGTTAGCTTTAAGAATGATAAAGTTGTTAGGATTAATTATTAAAAACCCCCCGCCAGGCTTCGCCGGGCTGCCCCCTTTAATAAGGGGGCTTAATCTCCCCTTTTGTAAAGGGGAGATGTCGGCTTTGCCGACAGAGGGGTTTTTCTGAAAAATAAAAATATTCTTTACCATGAAAATAACCATCTGCTACAAAAAAGAACAAGAACTAGAAGTTAAGCCAGGCTCTAATATTTTGCAAGTTATTAATAAATCTAATATTTTACAAGAATATCCTGAAATAGATTTAAAAATTAATAAAGTTGGTATTTTCGGTGAAATTTGCGATTTAAATAAAATCGTAAATGAAAATGACCGCGTAGAAATTTATCAACCTCTCAAAATTAACCCCAAGGACGCTAGACGAGAAAGAGCAAAAAAATAATTAGTTATTTAGAATAAACTATCTTGCTTTTATTTTTTTTTAGTCTAAAATTTGGGTAATCTACATAAATTATACCTTTTATGCATCAAAATGATGCCCACAAAATTTACAATCTTTTTCTTACAATAACTACAGAAGAATTAAATAAAGAAAAATTGTTAATTTCAGCCTTAGAAAATCATTATAAAAATCCTGAAAGTAAAAGACCTGATTTATCAACATTAACCGCATATCGTGTTATACGTATATTAATCTACTCCGCTTATCATAAAGAGCTAAGTTTTATAAAAAATTTTATTCAAGATACGGTAATAAAAAATTTTTTAAATTTTTATGGACATTATATTTTTTATCAATTTATTAGACTTTTATATGCAAACAAAAGAGTAAATAC
>CAYGUI010000098.1:0-3293 GCA_964353115.1 uncultured Gammaproteobacteria bacterium | reverse complement strand
CAGCGCTTGATGACTAGAGTTATACAAGGAAGACTTGACGGTGTGCATATTGATAAAGAGATTCCAGTAACTGCTGCTCCAGCTGCAGTAGTGCCGGCAGCTGCCGCCGCAGCTAATGATGATATGCAGAAAGATCGTGAGATTTATATTGGAAGGAAGTTTTTTACGGATGAAGTAAGCCAAATAGGTTCTCTTGATCAAATGGAAGAGGCGATAACTAAATTCCTTGCTGAAAATACTGATGTTAATGAAGATGAACTGAGAAAAATACTTGAACCTACGTTAGAAGCTCTTCAAGACGATTCAGATGATGAAGAGCAATCATTACCGGCTGCAGCGGCTGCCGCCGCTCCTCTAACTCATCGAAAGAGGCTTGCTAACGCAGCAGCAGATGCGGCTAGAAGACGTTTGGGTTAATAATAAGACACGTTTGCAGCCAAAAAAATCTTTACCTTTAATATATATTTTGTTAACATACTAATTAATAAAAGGTAATTAAAAGATATTTATTATGAACAATTACAAAGGTATGCTTGAGATTTGGTTATTAAATAAACCTGAAGCAGGAGAATTTGTTGGTTTTGGTAGGCCTCATAGTAGAGAAGGGGGGGCAGCAGCATCTTACCTTGAAAGAGATATTCGAAATATTCCGCGTAATACACGAAATTTAATTGGAGGATTGATCTTTAGAAGTCGTGATGCGTATATTCCAGAAGACTTCGATATTCCTACTAATTTTGTAAAAAGATTGATTTTTTTGAGAAATATTTCATCACTAAGAAAAGAAAATTTTAGTATAAATCCTACCTTATCAGATTCAACGAAATATATTCCTTCAATAGATCATAGTAGTGAAAATTTTAAATATATTTTAATGATCTGCGATGGTCAAGAGGATTTTGAAAATATAAAAAAATATCAAAAAAACATTAAAGATTGTTTGCATTTGCTTGGTAATAGAAGAGTTGTTTTATGTTATAAACATAGGTGCAAAGAAAGTCTTTCAATAGAAGGGTTACAATCATTTTGCAATGATATTGGAGCTAATTTAGTACATGACGATGAAATGGAATTGGGAGTATTAGGCCCGTCTTTTTGCGTAAAATTACGTGCTGATATGAGCCAATACATGGAGCAAGAAAGTATTTTTTTAAATAAGCAGAAGTGTCCTAATTTATCTGAAATAGCGATTGGTACTATTTTGCAAATAATAAAGGCAAAAGAAAGCTCTGATGTAAAGCTACATCCTTTTTTTGATGATCTGATAGATTACGTTACTATTCGTGATAGCTTTGGAGAAAAGCATTCGACTTTCTTTGGTATGCATATGAGAATGTTTGGATTTTCTTTGGGGAAATACACGAAAACACAAAAATTTGATTCTGTAAAACGATTAGTTAATTCTCTTATTTCATTTAGGGAAGGGGATGAAATAATAGCAATAGATAATCCTGAAATATTCCAAAATGGAGTATTAGGAAAAATTATTAATAAGCACGGTTTAGAAGTAGACGCTAGTCGTAACGTGTCTCCACAAAGAAGAATTTTTGATGGTTCTAAATTAACTCGAAGATAGATTGTTAGTTAGAAAATGCTAAATTGTTGGAATATTATAATAATATGTTGAATTTTTTAAGAAAAATTAGAGATGTTTTTAAACGTTTTTTCATTCGTGGAATCTTGTTATTTTTTATGAGCAAACTGATTTTTTATGAGCATATAAGAGGATTTTATGAGCATATAAGAGGGTTTTTCGTTAGCATAAAAGTATATTTCATGGAAAAATCTTTAGTGCGTGGCATGAATATATACGCTTACCGAGAAGTAATTTTTGCATTAATTAGGATTCCCCTAGATCAAAGAGCAGAGTTTATCGCACAAGCGCAAAGCCTTATAACAACCGATATAGATGTAAACTATTTTTCATTAGTAATAACAGTATTATGTCACACTCCCAAAGAGCATAGAGCAGAAAAAATAGATCGTGTATTAGCTGATAGGGTTGAACACCCTGATGAAGCACAGACTATAGATCGCATCATACAAATATTAGAAACACCGCTAGAGCAGCCAGTTCCTCCACGCCGCGGTGGTATGGCTGCAGCGGCTGCTATGGGAGTTATGGAAATTAATGTTCATGCTGAAGGGCGAGATAATGATACTAAAAATGCAGTAAAAATATTATTAGCTCATCAAAAAGACTTAACAAAAGAGCAAGTTGCATCTGCATATCAAGCATTCAGAAAATTTTTGGGCGAATATAAAAATAATCATATAAAGAAAGAAGGCACTGAAGAATTAATCGATTCACAATATTTTATAGATAGAGCTACTGTAGCTCTAGATAACAATGATCTTCGTGATAAAGGCTTTCGTGGATTAATTCACACTACCGAAAATCTATTAAACATACCTTCACTTAGCGGCTCAGACCTTATAGGTAGGTTATGGCATTTTGCTGAAAATTATAAGGAAGAAAACGAGCGTAATTTAATTAAAGACTCAATAGTTACGACTCTCGCTGACTGTTTCAATGAATTTGAACAAGTTGTTTGTGATGAAGGAAAAATTCAGCGCTTGATGACTAGAGTTATACAAGGAAGACTTGACGGTGTGCATATTGATACAGAGATTCCAGTAACTGCTGCTCCAGCTGCAGTAGTGCCGGCAGCTGCTGCCGCAGCTAATGATGATATGCAAAAAGATCGTGAGATTTATATAGGAAGGAAATTTTTTACGCCAGAAGTACATAAAATAACTACCATTGATCAAATGGAAGAGGAGATAACTAAATTCCTTGCTGAAAATACTGACGTTAGTGAAGATGAACTGAGAAAAATACTTGAACCTACGTTAGAAGCTTTTCAAGAAGACTCAGATGATGAACAACCATTGCCGGCTGCAGCAGTGGCTAAAAAAAGACGTCTTGGATAAACTATCTCAAAAGCAATAATTACAGTTTCTCTCCACGACCATTTAAGTCACTTTCACGCTCTTTTTGAAACATATCAAGTAAAGTAACATCTAACTGTTCTTCAATGATTTTGCGAATTTCAACAGCTTTGTGATGAAGTTTTTTATTCCAAGCTTGTGTATCTTCCGAGCTAATAATTTTGGGATTAGGAAATTTCCAGTCCATAGTGTCATATAATTCTAGTAATTTATAATTTGCAGTATCGCGCGATAAGATAAAATTATTATCACTGGTAATTTCAATCAAATCTTTTTTTAATAATTCATTTACTGTTTCCATAAAATTTGTGCCGCGATAAGAATATGATAGCTCTTGAATA
>CAYGUI010000097.1:0-3412 GCA_964353115.1 uncultured Gammaproteobacteria bacterium | reverse complement strand
AATTATCTGAAGGGGACAGTGCTTTAGCACAGGGGATGTTGAAACCCCAACTGTCTCAACGCTTCATATGTCGCAATAGCGACAGAGTTGGATAAATTAAGGCTTCTTGAAATTTTTTGCTGTGGAATTTTCAGCCAATTATCAACTCCAATGCGTTCACGTGTGCTATCCGGCAGACCGCGGCTCTCAGGACCAAACATTAGAAAATCATCTTTATTAAATTGAACGTCTGTATAAAACTTTTGAGCTTTAGTCGTTAGCGCAAAAATTCTTTTATCGCCATGCTGTTCAAAAAAATCTTCCTCACTTTCATAAATTTTTAAATCTGCCCATTCATGATAATCAAGCCCAGATCGTTTTAAATTTTTATCGTTTAATACAAATCCAAAAGGCTTAATAAGGTGTAAAATTGCGCCGCAGTTAGAGCTTAAGCGAATTATATTTCCAGTATTCTGTGGAATTTCAGGTTGATATAGTATTATATTGATCATAAGGCGTTATTCTAACACAAGGTAGTTATGAAAATAAAAAATGAAGATTTAGTTAATATTAAGAGTTTGATTGGAAGTAAGTATGAGTCAGAGTCAGAAGATAGCGCTGTAAATATATTTATAGATAATTTTTCAAATATTAATAAAAATAAAACAGAAAAACAGCAGGAAGAAAACTATCGGTTATTATCTGCGGCAGTTGCTCATTTAAAATTCAAAATTTTGGGTGAAGAAAAAGATCATCAAGTAAAGCATGCTAAAAAACGTAAGGCCGCTGCTTTATTTCTTTTATTTTTAGGTCTTATTGTTGCGCCCTTTAACGGTGCTGGTGTGGCATCTGGTGTACTAAGTTTTTTACCTTTTGTATTGCCATTGCCTGCTCAAATTGCAATTATTGCTGCTTTTTCTATAACGTATTTAACAGTATTTATCGGATTTGATTTAGCGAGTATTAATGCTGAGCTTAAAACCAGTTTTTTTCGTATTGTGCGCTTATCAGATCATTATTTAAATATTTTGCATGATCTTTATGATATTACTCAGCAAGCAAAGCCTAATCATAAGCAGGAAGATGTTGAGGCTCTGAAAGTAGCTTTTATAGAAATAGAAAGAGGTTTTGAAGCGCGTAAAGTAAAATTAACAGAAAAATCGTTAAAACGAAAATTGGTAGAAATAGTTGTTTGTACTTTTGGTGGTATTGCTTTAATGTGCGGTACTTGTTTAGGTGTGAAGGGCGGAGCGCTTATTTTTACAGGAGTTTTAGCTTCTCTTTTGGCTTTAAGCGGCCCTGCGACGTGGGGAATTATTGGCGGCTTAATAGGTCTTGGGATTGTTTTAGGTCTTTGTAGTTATTTAGTGTTGCAGCGCAAAGGGCTGTCAAATTTAATTTCACGAATCTGGGGTAGAGATATAAATAAATTTAATCAAATTAATCAAAAAATTACATACTTAAAACTTATTTTTAGGCCGCATGATCATATTACAGGAGCTATATCTTCGCCAAATTTATTAAGACGTCAGTGGCCAGGTTTTAGCTCAACAGATTCTCTTTCTCCTGCTTCTCCTGCTTCGCAAAGAGGAGAAGGACCAGCCCCAGCCCCAGACCCAGTAAGTTCATCTTTGCCTGTTTCACCATAAATCTTAATCTCCCCTTAATATTCGAAAACTACAATTCAATATAACCATAATAAGAAAATAAAAATTTAAGGTATTAAATGACATCCCGAGCCTCAAGTACTGCCTCAAGTGCCGAAGACATAAATAATAATGATTTTGATTCGTTTTTAGAAAAAGGTCGAAAATTAATAGAATATCAAAAAGATATTTTAGAAGATAAAAAAGAGCCAATAAAAGATAAAAAAGAGCCAATAAAAGATAAGGACAAAAGATCAAAATTTTGGAAATATTTTTTAATTGGATTATTTGTTTTAAAAATTATTTTAGTAATTTTATCTTTTACTTATCAAGCGATAGAAGGTTTTGACTTAGCAAAAGAGTTAGTGTTGAAAATTTTTGGTGCTAATGAAGCTAGTTTAATTTTAAATGCGGGATTGCTTGGAGCAACGCTTAGTGTCGGTTTTATTCTAGCGACTTTTGATATTATTTCGTATTTTTGTTTTGAATATTCTCTACGAAAAAAAGCGTTAAATTTTAAAGAACCAAAGCTATCTGAAGAAGCGGAAAATATTGAAAATGGCATGAAGTTGCTTAGAATATTATATGCTGAATTAGGATCTATTAATAAGTGTGTAGCATTAAATAATTTATCAAGTAAAGACTTAGTAAAAAATGCAAAGCGTAAAGAAAAAGTAAAAGCGTATATTGCAGAATTAAATGAAGATCTTGATAAACGTTTTTATTTAATGGATAAAAACTTATCATCAAAAAAAGTCAAAATTGCTTCAGGCGCTTTAGTAATTTTAGGTGCTATCACAGATGTTGGTAGTACTGCTTATTTTTCTTTTGGTTTTGGTTTGTTGATTGCCGGTATGTGTGGTGTTACTGGTGGTGCAGGTTTTGCAATTGCTGGATTATTAGTAGCTATATTTGTTGCGGCTAAAATTTATCATTTTAAACAGCTAAATGCCGCAGAAACTATTTCAACTGTACAGAGTAAATTTGCTGGTATGAGTCGTCAGAATTATAATGATCATAAAAAAGCGTATGAAAATTTTTGTGCAGCTCATAAATTATCTTGTTCAGAAAGTGGAACACCCGTTACACCTACAGCTCCTTCAATAAGATCTTACATACCTGTGGTAGAATCAGCAGAAAGAAATCAACAGGCAAAAAATATTTTTACTGATGCCCCAAGCTGTTTAGGATAAATAAGATGATGATTAAATTAATTTGCGCGCTCACCACAATGATGATGTTTTTAGTTTCTTGTGGCTATAAAGGACCATTATATTTACCAAAAGATGACAAGACTAAAGTTTCACAAACTACAAGCACTAAAAAATGATTTTGTTTTAATCAACAAATTTTCAGAAAATAGAGATATTAATCTTGATCAAGATTTAATAAAAAAAATAGCTGATAGAAAAGTAGGTATTGGTTGTGATCAAGTTTTAGTGTTAGAAAATTCAAAAAATTCTCAAGCAGATTATCACTATCGAATTTTTAATCAAGATGGCTCTGAAGTTTTTCAATGCGGCAATGGTTTACGAGCTGCTGGAAAATATTTAGATCAACATAAAATTAAATTACATACCGATTTTGATATTTATCAAGTTGAAAAAACAGCTGATAATTTATTTTGTGCAAGTCTTGGGAAAATAAAAAAACTTGAAGATAATCATGAATTTGTTTTTGTTGATATTGGTAATCCGCATCGGGTTTTTTTTGAACCCCCCCCCAGCGCTGGCGCGCTTTCCCCCCTTTACGAAAGGGGGGATAATAGCCCCCTTATTAAAGGGGGC
>CAYGUI010000096.1:0-3464 GCA_964353115.1 uncultured Gammaproteobacteria bacterium | reverse complement strand
ATCTTGACTAAGCCCGTCACAAAAGTCGGCGGTATCTTGACTAAGCCCGTCACAAAAGTGGGCGGTATCTTGACTGAGCCCGTCATTCCCGCGCAGGCGGGAATCCAGAACCCTAATTCTCAGCTTACTATCCCGCATGGCATGCAAAAATATATTACCAACGGGACCGGCGCCAACTAAAACAATATCAACTTCGTTATTCATTTATTATCTTTTCAATATCCGCAATTTCTTTTGGTGCAATTTCAGTTAAATTTTTATGACCATTTTTAGTAACTAAAATATCGTCTTCGATTCTAACACCAATATTCCACCACTTTTTATCAATATCTTTATTG
This sequence comes from uncultured Gammaproteobacteria bacterium, assembly GCA_964353115.1. Taxonomy (GTDB): domain Bacteria; phylum Pseudomonadota; class Gammaproteobacteria; order JAGOUU01; family JAGOUU01; genus CAYGUI01. The sequence continues at coordinate 3,126 of CAYGUI010000096.1, read as the reverse complement.
GGCGCAATATAGATTCCAGGCTCAACAGTTAACACCATATTTTCCTGTAATTTAATCCAGTTATTATCAGTTTTATACGCACCAACATCATGAACATCAAGTCCCAGCCAGTGGCCGCTTTTATGCATATAAAAATTTTTATAATCTTCAGGATTGTTTATAATTTTTAATTGCATTAATCCGTCAGTAATAATTTTTACTATTTTTTCTTGTGCAGCATTCCACGAGTTTCCAGGCTTAATTTCTTTAATAGCTTCTTTTTGTGCTGCGAGAACGATATTATAAATTTCTTTTTGCTCAGGACTAAATTTGCCACCAACTGGAAATGTTCGGGTGATATCAGCGCCGTAATTATAATATTCACCGCCGGCATCAATTAATAATAGCTCATTAGAATGTAATTCAGCATTGTTTTGTGTGTAATGTAGGATACAAGAATTTTTGCCACAACCAACTATTGAGCCATAAGCTTCGACCATATTATTAGCCAAAAAATGCTGCATAATTAAACTATATACTTGATATTCATATTTCAAATCTTTTGCATTGCGCATGGCAATAATGTGCGCTTCAGCAGATACTCTGGCAGCATGAGTCATTAATTCTATTTCAACATCATCTTTGATGACGCGCATGGAATTTAATAAATTTTCAAGAGGAATAATAGAATCAGGCATATTAACGCCAGTGCGCTGCATGGCGCGGATATTATTGTGTAATTTTAAAAATTTATTATCAAACTTATGGTTTATGCCAAAGGAATAATAATAATTTTGGGAATGTGCCATATATTCGGTTAATATTTTATCAAGATCCGAAATTGAATAAGCGCTGTCAGCTCCAAAAGTTTGTTGTGCACCTTCTGTTCCCGCTCTAATTCCAGTCCAAGTTTCAGAAGCCGGGTCTTTGGGATTAACAAATAAAGTAAATTCAGGTAAATTTTTATTATTTGATAATAAAGCTACGGCATTGGGTTCAACAAAACCAGTTAAATAATAAAAATCACTGTTTTGACGGAATGGATAGTGAACATCGCTATTGCGTTGTGCCTCGTAGCTACCAGCTAAAATTATTAAAGAATTGGGAGCTAAATTTTTAATTAACTCAGCACGGCGCTTTTTACAGGCAGATATAATTTTATTCATAAGTATCACTAATTAATGTCTAGTTGCTATAATAAAATATTATGACAGAGCAAGCACTAGAAATCACGAATCTACAAAAAACTTATAGTAATGGCGTTCAAGCATTGCATGGTATTAATTTTAATGTCGCAGCAGGGGACTTTTATGCCTTACTTGGCCCCAATGGTGCTGGAAAATCAACGACTATTGGGATTATTTCATCTTTAGTAAATAAATCTCGCGGTGAAGTAAAAATATTTGGCCATGATTTGGATAAGGAGCGCAATTTAGCTAAATCATGTATTGGCTTGGTTCCACAAGAATTTAATTTTAATATTTTTGAAAAAATTGAAGATGTTTTAATTAATCAAGCTGGTTATTATGGTGTGCCATATAAAATTGCTAAAAGGCGCGCTGAAATTTATTTAAAAAAATTAAATTTATGGGAAAAACGTAAATCTATTGGCTTGCGTTTATCTGGGGGCATGAAACGTCGCTTGATGATTGCTCGTGCACTTATTCATGAGCCAAAACTATTAATTTTAGATGAGCCCACAGCAGGTGTTGATATTGAACTAAGACGCTCAATGTGGGAATTTTTAACTGAAATGAATAAAAAAGGCACTACGATAATCTTAACTACGCATTATTTAGAAGAAGCAGAAAATTTGTGCCGAAATATTGGCATTATTGATCGCGGCGAATTAATTAAAAATACTAGCAAACATGAATTGTTACGTGAGCTTAATGTCGAAAGTTTTTTATTTTATACACGTGAAAAAATAGATACTTTGCCAAATATTTCTAGCTCTAAAATTATTAAAATAGATGAATATACAATAGAAGCTGAAATTCCAAAAGAATCAAGCTTAAATAATTTAATGCAAGATTTTAGGCAGCATAATATAGAAATTATTAGTATGAAAAATAAGACTAATAGATTGGAAGAATTATTCTTACGTTTAACCAAAGCAGAAAAAGAAGAAGATAATAATGAATAGTGTGTATTTCATCGCTTTTCTTACTATGGTAAGAAAAGAGTTAACTCGAGTAATTCGTATTTGGCCGCAAAGTATTTTACCGTCTTGTATTACGACTTTATTGTATTTTGCAATTTTTGGAAATGTAATTGGGCGTCAGGTATCAAATATCGATGGTTTTAATTATATGACTTATATTGTGCCAGGTTTAGTTATGATGGCTGTAATTAATAATGCATATATGAATGTCTCTTCATCTTTTTTTGGTGCAAAATTTCAACGTAATATTGATGAATTATTAGTTGCCCCTGTTCCAAATTATATAATTTTATTAGGATATATTTCAGGTGGGTTATTACGAAGCCTTATTGTTGGAATTATAGTTGTTTTTATTTCATTATTTTTTACCCGCTTTCATATGCATAGTTGGATCTTAATGATTTTGACAGTAATTATGAGTACAACTTTGTTTTCATTAGCGGGTTTTATCAATGGTATTTTTGCTAATAAATTTGATGATATCAGCATTATTCCGACGTTTATTTTAACGCCACTAACTTATTTAGGTGGTGTGTTTTATTCTGTTGATATGTTGCCAGAGCCATGGCGTGCTATTTCGCATTTTAATCCTATTTTTTATATTATTAGCGCCTTTCGTTATACGCTGCTCGGAGTTTCAGATATTAATTTTATAACGGCTTTTGGTGTAATACTGTTAACCACCATTATATTTTTTGCTTGGGCATGGATGTTATTGCAGCGTGGTGTTGGTATTAGGAGTTAATTTCAATTTATCCGGCTACGCGCATCCCCCGCCCGGCTACGCCGGTCTGCCCCCTTCAGAGAAGGGGGATCAATTATTTAATTCTTTTTAAAGCTTCTGTATAAATTTTTTTGACCACGTTTTTTAAATTTTCACCCACTTCTTTATTACTAAATCTTAATGTCTTTATTCCATAACATTGCCATAAAGTTTAATCTCGTATTTTGTCATATTCTTTATTTTCCAATAGATTATGTTG
>CAYGUI010000095.1:0-3551 GCA_964353115.1 uncultured Gammaproteobacteria bacterium | reverse complement strand
ATTTTGATATTTAAATTCAACTTTTTGTGACACCCTTTCTAGTTTTTGCTGATATTTATGATCTTTTCCTGACGCCTCTAATATTTTTGAGCACAACATAGGAGACAAAGTTAAGGCTACAAATCCTGAAATTAATACAGCTCCCGCCAAAGTAAAAGCAAATTCACCAAAAATTTTACCAGCAGCACCACCAGCAAAACCAATTGGCGCATAAACTGAAGCTAAAGTTAACGTCATAATAATTATTGCTAGCGTAATTTCTTGGCTACCAATTATTGCTGCAACTTTTGGCGCAACATTCTCCTCAATATGCCGATGAATATTTTCCAGAATAACTATGGCATCATCAACAACTAAACCTATTGCTAATACTAAAGCCAATAAGGTCATATTATTTATACTAAATTTTAAATAGTATAAAATTGCAAAACTTGATATTAAGCAAATTGGAATAGTGATAATAGGAATAAATGCTGCTCGCAAACTTCCTAAAAATAAAAATATAACTATTGAAACTAAAATTATTGCTTCAAAAATAGTTTGATAAACTTCATCAATAGACGCTTCAATAAAAGTCGCTGCACTATAGATTAAATTTATATGTAATCCATCAGGAACAACTTTTTGCAAAAATTTAATTTTATCTTGTAAAGTTTTATTTATCGATACAGGATTGGATTGTGATTGCAGTCCAATACTAATAACAATAGAATCCTTACCATTAGTTCGAAATATGCTTTTTTTATCGCCATGCCCGACTTCAACATCAGCAACATCTTTTAATTTAATAAAATAATCATCCTGCTGCTTAATAATAATATTCTGAAATTGTTTAGCGCGCGATAAAACTGAATCTAAATTAACAGTATATTCTTGCTCTTCGGCATTAATTGATCCGCCCGGATAAAATGAATTTTGATTATTGAGTGTATTGATAATATCTTGTGGGGATAAACTTAGCGCCGACATTCTATTTGCACTTAACCATACACGCATTGTATATGGCTCAGCCCCAAAAACATCAACATTAGCAACACCTTCAATATTTTCAAACTGCTGAATGATATTGTTTTTTACGTAATTATAAAGCTCAGATGTCGATAAGTTATCATCAGAGAAATTAATATAAAAAGAGCTATCATCGCCACCTGTTTTTTGTACAATTGGTGATTCTATAGTGGTTGGCAATCTTCTGCGTGCAACAGCTAATTTATCACGTAAATCATTTAACCCTTGATCAACATCATAACCTTCTTTAAATACTACTTTTATGCTGCTATTACCAGTTGAACTTGTTGAGCTAATATATTTAACCCCTTCAACACCAGAAATATAATTTTCAATAACTGACGTCACTTGATTTTCAATTACTTCTGGCGAGGCGCCATAATAATCGGTATTAATCTGAACACGGCCGCTTTCAAATTGCGGTAACTCACGAACTTGTAGACGTTGAAAACCAATAATACCAACAACAATAAGTAATAAATTAAATACTATGGTTGTTACCGGGTGCTCAATACAAAATTTTGGCAGATTTTTCATATTTTAAATTATTTTACAATCTTAACCACACTTCCTTGCGACAATTCGCTACTTCCCTCAACAGCAACAACTTCTCCAATTTTTAAACCTGAGAGTATTTGCACGTTGTTTAATAAATACTCACCTGTTTTAACTCGACGTCTAGCAGCCTTATTATTTTCAATAACATAAACATAAAACCCTTCGATATCAGCATTAAGTGCTAAAACTGGTATTGCGATGGCATTTTTTTGTATTTTCAATTGCTGCGAAATTCGAGCAGAAACACCAGGAGATAATAATAAGTCTTTGTTTGCTACATGTGCTCGTACATTAATACTATTAGTTTTTGGATCAACATATGGAGCAACATAATCAACTGATCCAGAAAAAGACTGGTTAGAATATGCCTCAACTGTAAATGAAACTTGTTGATCTTTTTGCAACAAACTTAAATATTTATCAGGGACATTGTAGTTTAATTCTAAATTTTGATTATTCGTTATCGTAACTAATATTTTTCCAGCAGTAACATAATCACCTAATTTAAAATTACTTTTACCAATTAGTCCTGAAAATGGTGCTCTAATCATAGTTTGATCAAGTTGTGCCTTAGCTAATTCATAACCTGCCAAAGCTTCTTTATATGCATTTTCTGCTTTATCAGATTCTTGCACAGAAATAGCATTTTGTTTTTGTAATTTTTCATAACGAATTTTTTCAAGTTCAGCTAAATTTAATCTAGCTTGTGCTTGCGCGACACGAGCTTTGGGTATGCTGTCATTTAGTGAATATAACAACTGATCTTTGTTAACAAAATCTCCTGCTGCAAAATATATTTTAGTAATTATTCCAGACGTCTCACTACTATAATTAGTAAAAAATTCTGAAGATAAATGACCAAAAGAACTTATAGTAAGAGGAATATCTTGCCCTTTTATTGTATAAGTTGTAACTATTTTTGCTGGTGCAGCATTTTTACTATTTGCCCCATATGCTCCATAAGACCAAAAAATAGTTAAAAATATGGGTAATAAAAAAATTTTATAAAATATTTTTTTCATGAAATTAGTGTAAAATTATATACTTTAAATATAGCACACCTACATTATGCTAGCAGAGAAACAAATTATAGAAAAAGCCTTTGAAGCCAAAGATTTTACATCAAATAATGAAGAATTATTAAACTCAGTAAGAGCTGTATATCAAGCCTTAGATAAAGGCAATATTCGCATCGCTGAAAAAATAAATAATGATTGGGTGATTAACCAATGGATTAAAAAAGCAATTTTAATATCTTTTCGATTATTTCAAAACGAAGTAATAGATGGTAAGTTCACTAAATATTTTGACAAGATTCCGTTAAAATATAGCGATTATAATAAAGATTTATTTCTAACCGATAAAGCACGAATTGTCCCCCCTGCTATAGCACGCGAAGGGTGTTATATCGCTCCAAATAGCGTGATTATGCCGTCATATATCAATATTGGTGCTTATATCGATAGCGGATCTTTGATCGATACCTGGGCAACTGTTGGCTCATGTGCCCAAATTGGTAAAAACGTCCATCTATCTGGCGGAGCTGGAATTGGCGGAGTACTTGAGCCATTACAGGCTAATCCTACTATAATTGAAGATAACTGCTTTATTGGCGCCCGCAGCGAAATAGTTGAGGGAGTAATAGTACGTGAAGGAGCAGTTATTGGTATGGGCGTTTTTATTGGGCAAAGTACTAAAATATATAACCGTGCAACTGGTGAGATTATTTACGGCGAAGTGCCACCCTACTCTGTTGTAGTGCCGGGAAGCTTACCTTCAAAAGATGGCTCACATAGCCTTGCTTGTGCTGTTATAGTAAAACAAGTTGATGAAAAAACGCGTAGTAAAACTAGTATTAATGAACTATTGAGAGATTAATTATGGAGAACTTTTTTATAAATTATTTTTTATTCTTAGCAAAGGTTATAACTGCTGCAATTGCAATTATTATAGTCTTTGGTGCTATTTTTGGCATGGCTTTACAC
>CAYGUI010000094.1:0-3606 GCA_964353115.1 uncultured Gammaproteobacteria bacterium | reverse complement strand
TTGATAATGGCTTGCAGATGGCGATTTATAGCACTAAGAGCGTTGATTGGGGTGTTATGCTCGCACATGCTGGCGGCGCGTATTTGGGTAATAAAATGCATGATGGTATTGCGCAGCAACGTGCTATGCGTTATTCCGAATTGCATCGTTATAATTTTACTAATTTTGATGCATTTTTAAATCCTTATACCGGCAGTGATTTAACCATTGGTGGCTTGATGTCACGGCTCGATGCCGAGATTCCGCTTTCACTTGGGTTTGGTGGAGCGCGAGAGGAGGTTGCGGCTAATGATTTGAGTTTTATCGGCCCCACAAAAAGTTTTATGCGAAGCTTTGTTCGTGGAGCTTATGATGCAACAGTTGCGATGAGTCGCGGAATTGGTGAGCATCCGCTCGAAAGTACGCTTGGCCTTGTGAGCATGCTTAATCCATGGACTGCCGCGGCTTATGGCGGTTATTTAATTGAAGAAGCTGCTCGTGGTTTGTATAACGATTATCGGGGTGAGCAGAGCATTTTTCATAGTGCTATTGCTACACGCGATGTGTTGTTGCATGGTAATGCTTCTGACAGAGGGTATTTGGTTGGTGGTTTGGCTCCTGTTTTGTTTTCTGTTATGGGAGGCGCTAAAATTTCTAATAATAAAAATATTAGTAATGATTATGGAGTTGCCTTTTTTGGTAAGGAAAATATCAAATATTATATTCCTGATAAAATAGGCACTAATCCTAATTTAGGAGCGAATGGAAGACCATTCTTTTTTATGCCTTTAGAAGATGCTGGTAGACTTAAAAATTCAGTTAGTGTAGCAATAGAGACTGGTTTTGCTCCATCTGCAGAATTTACTTGGAAAAATAAAGGGGATATATATGGCATATCTTTTCCATTAGATAATATGAAAAATAGACTTCCGACTGTGGAAGATGCTAGAGGATGGAGACACTTTAGAAAAGGGGGGTATACTGCAATTAATGCAGAAGGTACAGATATGTATATAGTAAATAAAACTAGAGAATTTGTTATAGACGGAGGACAACTTATGCCAAAAGATAGCGTATTATTTAGACTTGATGATAACGGTAGTTGGTTACCAATTTGGAGGTATTAAATAAATGATTGGTAATAAAAAAGGCTGCTTTCAGTGTAAAGATTTTTGGCAATTTTCAGAAGTTGAAAGACCAAATGAGCTTATGACTAATTTAGAAAGGCAGTCTAGATTGTATAAATGTAATTATTGTGGAAGTTTTTGGGAAGAATATGATAGATGTGCGACTATTATTTCAAAAGATATGGCACGATGCTATTATAAAAATGTCTTTAAATTATCAGATTAGTATTTTATGAAAGAAAAATTTTATCCAAAAAACATTTTAGAAGAAGAACTAGTTAAGGCAAAAAAAGGCGATATTTCATTAGAAAATTTTATTTCGTTCTTATTAAAAGAAAATTTATTTGTTCCGAGTTTGAATAAGGTGGAAATAGATGGCTCAGGTTTTTCTCCTTTAATATTTGATAGAGAAGGAGTTCAGATGATTTCAGTTTTTACTGGAAAAGATAGAGTTGATAAATATAAGAATTATATTAAAGATGTAATTATCATTTCATCTAGAGATATAATTAAAAACATTCCTGAAAATTGTGGAATTGTAATAAATCCGGGATATACCGAAGGTCTTGAAATTTTAGAAAAAGGAATTTTTAACATAAAAAAAGATTTTTTATCTTAAAATTATAATAATTTTGCTGCCAATCCTCTTGGCCGAGCGGCTGCAAATTCTGGCATTAATATGGCCGCACAATTCGCGCGCGGCCGTGAATTTTCTGAGCAAGATTTATTTTTTACTGGCGCATCTAATGCGATTAGTCTTGGCGTTAATTCATTTGTTGATTCCTCAATCACTCGCGGTTTAGTTACTGACGCTCTTGATAATGGCTTGCAGATGGCGATTTATAGCACTAAGAGCGTTGATTGGGGTGTTATGCTCGCACATGCTGGCGGCGCGTATTTGGGTAATAAAATGCATGATGGTATTGCGCAGCAACGTGCTATGCGTTATTCCGAATTGCATAGTTATAACGTAAATACCGACGCATTCTTAAATCCTTATACCGGAAGTGATTTAACGGTTGGTGGCTTGATGTCACGGCTCGATGCCGAGATTCCGATTTCAATTGGTTTTGGTGGTGTGCGGGAAGTTGTTGCTGCTAATGATTCGAGTTTTAGTTCGGCTGTAACTCGAATGTATAACAAGCAGCTTAATTCTCCTGGAATTATGGGTTCAGTTGCGAGGTTTGACCGTGGCTTTGGCTCTGCTCTTCGGGAAGGAATGGTGAGCGTTGCATCATCGCTTTTACATCCGTTAGATACTCTTTCATCGTCATTATTATTTGCAACAGACATTGCGGATATTCCACTTGAGTTATTGGGAACAATGTTTTCTAGTGATGCTAAGACCCGAAACTTGCAACGTTTAGATGGAATTAGAGATGTTGGAGTGGGATTAATTTCTGGTGATGCTACTCAATCTGGTCACGCCGCAGGACAGCTAAGTTCGTTAGTTTTTTCCGCCTATGGTGTTAAAATGGGTGGTGCGCTTAGTGTTGATGTTTTGGAGCGGGCGGGGGTTAGGAGTGGAAGAAATGTCACTTTTAAATCTGGAGGTGATAGACTTTTTGAATCTATGGGGCCAGGAAGGATTAGTCATCCAGAAGAATTTAAGAATATCTTGTCTGATGTTAAAGCTCATGGCATTAAGGTTGATTTTTCTCACGGAGAATATGCTTATGGTGCGGCTAAAGGGGGAAGAGGTGGTAACTTTAAAATTGATCCTGATGCTTCTATTTCTGCAGTTAGGCATGAGTATAGTCATTTTTTAGATGATAAGGCATTAGGTTTTCCTGGATTTGGAAAATACATAGAAGAACCATCTCTCCGTTTGGCCTCAGAGCGTAGAGCATATTTACAGGAAATTAAATTAGCCAAAATTATAGATGATCAAGTAGCAAGAAGACAGCTTATTCTTGACTATTTAGAAGAAAAACAGTATTTAATTGATAGATTTTATGAACATCCTTATGGATATAAGCAACTAATGAGGCCAAAATAATGATATTTTATGATGATTTAAAAAAGTCAACCCGTTTTTTAGACAGTCTTGGATGTAAAATAAATTCATCTAATTTTCATATAATTGTTTCATCTGAAATTAATTTTTTGAATAAAAATAGAAGTTCAAATTTTACTATAGAAGAGCGCAATATATTGGAAGGGATATTTAACGCAGCAGATTTACTTATTGCTGGTATAAGTAGAATGAAGGTTGTAGGGCCTATATTTGTACTTAATAATATTAAGAATAATAAATTGTTTAAAGTGATTGAATATTATACCGATATACCAAGCGATGATTTTTTAATACATGATATTATTTGTAGAGATCTGGAAAATTTAGCTATTTATTTAAAGCACTATAATCCAGAAGTTGAGTCTATTATATTGCCATTTAAAATGGAATTAATTGATAATGAAGTTTATAATTTTGAACATATACCAGAAGGTTTAAAATTAAACATTAAGAAAAATACTAATAATCAATAATCAATAATCA
>CAYGUI010000093.1:2345-3679 GCA_964353115.1 uncultured Gammaproteobacteria bacterium | reverse complement strand
ATTTACTAAATTAATTTTTGTTAAAAATTTAATTATGATGGGAATTTGAAAAATCGTTCCAAAAATTAAGAGCATACGTAGGCAAAAATCTAGATAATTTCCCATATCTGTCATGATAGTAATGTTTTTTGGGACTAGTGAAATAAATACCTGGAATAGTAAGGGGAAAAATACAAAATAACAAAATCCCATGCCAACAAAAAATAAAAAAATACTAAAAATAGTAATAGGCAAAACCATTTTTTTTTCATGGCTATAAAGCCCCGGGGCAATAAAGCTCCAAATTTGAAAAAAAATTACTGGTAGGGATAAAATAACCGAGCTAAAAAAAGACAAACGAATTGGTACAGTAAACGGCGCAGTAATATCAGTAGTAATTAGTTTGCTATTAGTCGGTAAATATTTAGCAAGAGGCTGCGATAATAATTCAAATAATGTATTTGAAAAATAAAAAGATATTATAAATATTAAAATAACAGCAAATGAAATTATAATTAATCTTTTACGAAGTTCATTAAGATGTGAGTAAACTTCACTCATATAATTATAAAGAATTTTTTAACGAAGATAAAAGTTTTCGTCCCTCAGATATTATCTTTATTACTTTTTTTATAGCATTTGGAAATTCTTCAGGACCCAAGACTATCAAGGATACAAATAAAATAATTATTAATTCAATAAGCATTTTTTATTAATTAATTTAATTTGTTACTTTCTTTATCTTCGTCCTTATCATCTTCAAGAGCTTTTTTAAAACCTTTAACAGCAGCCCCTAAATCAGAGCCAATATTTTTAATTTTATCAGTGCCAAAAAAAACTATTGCGATTAATAAAATAATCAATAAAGATCCAGGGCTAATGCCAGATAATCCCATAATAACCTCGTATTTTTATTATTTAAATCCAGGGAGATCCTGTCCACCTAATAAATGGCAGTGTAAATGAAAAACTTCTTGTCCGCCAGCTTTACCAGTATTAATTACTGTGCGAAAGCCAGGAAGACCTGCATCCTTAGCAAGCTCTGGTAATAAAAATAACATCTCACCCATTAAATTTTTCATATTTTCATCTTCAGAATTTATTTTATCTAAAGACTCAATATGATTTTTGGGAATAATTAGTAAATGGGTAGATGCCTTTGGATTAATATCTTTAAATACTAAAAATTTATCATTTTCAAAAATAATATCCGCTGGAATTTCTCGTTTTATAATTTTGCAAAATATGCAATTAGTGTTGGTGTTCATGGGGGTAATATATACGATATTGTTGGGATTTAAAAGTATAAGAAAACCCCTCTGTCGGCAAAGCCGACATCTCCCCTTTACAAAAGG
>CAYGUI010000093.1:0-2245 GCA_964353115.1 uncultured Gammaproteobacteria bacterium | reverse complement strand
GGAGAATTATAGCCCCCTTATTAAAGGGGGCGGCGCCGCAGGCGCGGGGGTTTTTCACCTGGCAAAAGGGGAGAATTATAGCCCCCTTATTAAAGGGGGCGGCGCCGCAGGCGCGGGGGTTTTTGCCTATCTCACACTCAACTGCATGGTTTTCAAAATATTTATCGCTTCATAAAGCTGATAATCTTCAACTAGCTCAGCTTTTTTTGCAGCTAACTTTTTAGCATGCTCAGATGCGTCATCAGATGATGATACTTGTTTATTTTGGATAAATTTTTCTAATTGACTTTCGCTTATTGTCCCAAGTTTATTTTTGTCATCAGAATCTTCTTTTTTAATATCCAATTGCTTAACAAAAATATCTGGCGTGATTCCTTTAGCCTGAATTGAACGACCATTTGGAGTGTAATAAAGTGCGGTGGTTAATTTTATACCACGGTTCTTTTGTAGTGGAATAAGAGTTTGTACCGATCCTTTACCAAATGTTGTTGTCCCAACAACGATCGCACGTTTATGATCTTGTAGCGCGCCTGCGACAATTTCAGAGGCAGAAGCAGAGCCTTCATTGACTAAAACTACCATCGGTAGGCCGTCTATTGTATCAGCAGATTGCATAACTTCTTTTGATTCAGAAAATTTATTACGACCTTTAGTTGATACAATAATTTGATTTGAATATTTACTTTTATCTAAGAAGGTATCCGCAACTTCTATTGCTGCATTTAATGTACCGCCTGGATTATTACGTAAATCTAAAATAAACCCACGCATTTTCTTATTAGTTTTTTTCTGAATATCTTTTAGTGAGCTTTTTAAGCTGTCACCAGTTTGTTGTTGGAATTGTGAAATTTTTACATATCCATATTCTTCTAATAAAATTTTATGTTTCACTGAAGATACTTTAATAACTTCACGAGCAATATCAAAAGACATTGGCTTATTATTACCTTTTCTTAAAACTAATAAATTTACTTTAGATCCGGGTTTGCCACGCATCAAACCAACTGCATCTTTTAAAGACATGCCATGAACGTGTTTATTATCTATTTTAACTATATAGTCTGCTGGTTTGATCCCTGCTTTAGATGCTGGGGTGTCATCAATTGGAGTTATTACTTTAATTAATCCATGATCAATGGTAACTTCAATTCCTAATCCGCCAAATTCACCATTGGTGCTTATCATCATTTCTCGAAACTCTTCTTCATCAAGAAAGTTTGAATGGGGATCAAGGCTAGTTAGCATTCCCTTAATGGCATTGTCAAATAATTTGGAATCTTGAGTTTCACTGACATAATTAAATTTTATGTAATTAATGGTGTCAGTAAAGTTTTGTAAGTGCTCGAGCGGTATTTTTTTCTTTTCCTGTTGATTTTCAGCAAAAGAGAGTGGTATAGAAAAAATTGATAACGATACTATAAGCATTAACTTAGTACTACTAAATAAACGAACTGCCATGACTTCCTCTAAGTTTATTATTATTTTTTTTTATCGGAGCCAAGTCTGCACATTAAGCGGCTTTTCCTTGTCTCTTACTTCAAAGTATAGTCCAGGAGATTCTAGTCCGCCACTATCGCCAACGGTTGCAATTACTTCATCGCGTTTTACCCATTCACCTTTTTCTTTTAGAACTGTTTGGTTGTGACCATAGACAGATATATAGTCATTAGAATGTTTTATGATTAATACTAAGCCAAAGTTTTTGATCCAATTAGCAAAAATAACCTGCCCTGAAGATATTGAATGAACTAATGTTCCACGTTTGGCATTTATAAGTATTCCATTAAGAGATTTTTGTACAGAAATTTTGTTATATACGGGAAGAGATAATTTTTCTTTTAACTCTTCAAAAATATAATTTTCATTAATTTCTTTATCTAAATCATTTTTGTCGTTATTAGCTAATTTTATGAGGTTATCAAGCTCTTGTTTTTCTTCTTGATATTTATTTAAGACGTTATATTCAGATTTGATACGATTTTTTATTTCATTAAGCACCAGCTGTCGTTTATTGCGCTCTATATTTATCTGTTTATAAATATCGTGGCCAAGTTGAATAGCGTGAGGTGCGTAACACGTCTGCTTCTCGCTCGCCTCCATAATGAATTCTAGTACTTTACAGTCTTGGAATAAGCCTATGAATTAAAACCATTACCGTCAGTCCCGGAAAATATAAATCGACGTAGGGGAAGGCAGGGAGGGACAGATCGATCGATTGATAGACAAATAGATAGATAGCATTACT
>CAYGUI010000092.1:0-3749 GCA_964353115.1 uncultured Gammaproteobacteria bacterium | reverse complement strand
ATTAGAATCTAAAATTGCTAAAAACTGTTTTAATTTGTTTTGATTATTAATCGAATAACCTTTGCGTAAATAAATTTTTAGCAATCTTTTTTGCTGGACGGCTTTTTTAGTTAAATCTTGATGCTGCTTGTTTAAATCTGCAGTGGTATGGTTTAGATAATCAATTTCCTTATTAGTTTTATCTAATTCGTTTAGGTGCTTACTTAATTCTATTTCAACTTGCTGTAATTCTTCTTGATAGCTATCAGCTTTAGCCCCATCCTTTTTTATATTACTATTTAGTAATTTAATTTTAGTTTTTATTAAATTCAGTGATCCTGTTGCTTCTTCTGAATTAATAATTTGGTTATTTGCAAATAAATAATTTGAACTATTAGCAAATAAAAAGAAAAAAATAATTTTGTATAAATTACTCACGCATCTCATTAGGTATTGTTAAATTTAATAATTTTAAAATAATAGGAGCGATATCAGATAATTTATAAGTTTTATTTTGATCTAATATATTTTTATCTTGTCCTAAGTACAATAATGGAACTAAATTTTTGGTGTGGGCAGTATGTGGTTGTTTAGTATTATCATCAAACATGCATTCTGCATTGCCATGATCGGCAGTTATGAGTGCTTCACCATTATTTTTTTGTAAGGCACTATAAATTTTATCTAAGCAATCATCTATAGTTTCTATAGCTTTGACAGTAGCTGCTAAATTTCCGGTATGGCCAACCATATCTGGATTGGCAAAGTTACAAACTATAAAATCAAATTTTTGTGAATTAATAGCTTTAATTAAGTTTTCTGTTACTTCATAAGCACTCATTTCTGGCTGTAAGTCATATGTTGCTACTTTAGGTGATGGAATTAAAATTCTTTCTTCACCTTGGTATGGGTCCTCAATGCCGCCATTAAAGAAAAAAGTTACATGAGCATATTTTTCTGTTTCAGCTATTCTAAGCTGAGTTTTATTATGATGACTGAGGTATTGTCCTAAAGTATTATTTAATGTTTGTTGCGGAAAAATTATTGAGCATGAAAGAGTTTGATCATAATTAGTAAAGGTAGATATTTCTTTTATTCTTGGGAAGTAATCTCTTTCGAAACTATCGTAATATTCATCAGATAAAGATTTTACAATTTGTCGCATTCTATCAGAGCGAAAGTTAGTAAAAATTAAACAATCGCCATTGTTCATTTTATTATCGTTATAATTATTGATTACTGTAGGTTTAACAAATTCATCTGTTTCACCGCGCTCATATGCAGCTTCTAAAGCTGCAAGGGCAGTTTCAGCCTTATATTCAGCTTTGCCTTCAGTAAATAATTCATAAGCCATTTTGGTGCGCTCATAACGTTTATCGCGGTCCATGGCATAAAAGCGTCCACAAATAGTAGCAATTTTTCCAACGCCAATTTTTTTTATGCTGTTTTCTAATTGCTCTAAATAAATTTTAGCTGATTGTGGCGGAGTATCGCGGCCATCTAAAATAGCGTGAATATAAACTTTTTGTATGCATTCTTGTTTTGCTAATTTTAGTAATGCAATTAAATGATCAATATGACTATGAACTCCGCCGTCAGATAGTAAGCCGAATATATGCAAAGCAGAAGTTTTCGCATTGTCTAATAAATTTAATAATTCTGGATTTTTAAAAAAAGTTTTATTTTCTATCGATTTATTTATTCTGACTAAATCTTGATAAATAATTCTGCCAGCTCCGATTGTCATATGCCCAACTTCAGAATTACCCATTTGACCTTCGGGTAAGCCTACATCTTCACTTGATGCAGATAGTAGAGCATGAGGGTATTGTTGCCATAATTTATCCCAAGTAGGTTTATTAGCGGCAGAAATGGCATTATTTTGTGGTGATTCGGTATAACCCCAACCATCAAGAATAATTAAAGCAATTGTTTTTTTATGTGGCATATCTATATTATAATGTTTAGCTTAGCTTAATTTAAAGATTATATATTTATGAAAGATCAATTATTAGTTTTCACTCAGAAGCACTGGCCTTTGGCATTAGCCTGGTTTGGTGTCATTATTATGTTTATTATAAACGAGATTAAGATTATGTTGAATGGATCTAAAAAAATTAGTGTATCCGAATTAGTTAATATGGTTAATAACAAAGATGCCTTAGTTATTGATGTTAGAAACTCTGATGCTTACAACTCTGGTCATATTACTGATGCTGTTCATATTGAAGCAAAAGATTTAACTGAAGATCATAAAGCAATTACATCTAATAAAAATAAACCAATTATTTTGGTTTGTAATCGAGGCATAAGCGCACAGGATTGTGCAAAAAATATTAAAGAATATCAAGGTGAAGTTTTTATCCTGGATGGTGGTATGACATCTTGGCATGATGATAAGATGCCAGTTGTTAAGTAAATTTAAATATTAGGAGTTAGTTATGGCCAAAGAGCAAAACGATAAAAAAGATCAAAATAAAGTAGAGCAACAAGAATTTGCTATTCAAAAAATTTATGTAAAAGATTTATCTTTTGAATCGCCACAGTCACCAGAAATTTTTATTAAAAAATGGGATCCAAAAGTAGATTTCGATCTTAATACTAAATCTAATAAACTTGAAAATGATGTTTATGAAGTGGTGTTATTGATTACAGTTACTGTTAAAGTTGATGACAAAATAGCTTTTTTAGTGGAAGTGCAGCAAGCTGGAATTTTTACTGCTAAAAACTTTTCAGAAGAGCAAATAAAATCATTATTAGGCGCGTTTTGTCCAAGCGTATTATTTCCATATGCTCGCGAAGTAGTGTCTGATATTGCTACACGTGGTGGTTTTCCACAATTATTATTGGCACCTGTAAATTTTGATGCTTTGTATCATCAGCATCTTGAAAAGCAACAAGCGGCTAATGAAGGCAAATAAAGTTGCAGTAATTGGCGCGGGATCTTGGGGGACCGCGCTTGCGCGAGTATTATCGGCAAATGTTTCTGAAGTTGTTCTTTGGAGCAATGAAAAAGATCATATTGAAGAGATGCAGCGTGATGGTAGTAACGAGCGCTTTTTCCCAGGAATAAAACTGCCCAATAATTTTATTTTTACTGCAGATTTAGAATTTGCAGTAAAAAATAAAGATTTAATTTTATTAGTCGTTCCAAGTCATGCCTTTAAATCTGTATCACAAGAAATTAAAAATTACTTAGGAAAAGATAATAATACAAAAATAGTTTGGGCAACTAAAGGTCTAGATCCTGAAACAGGAGATTTTCTCGATAAAATTGCCGAAGATATTTTTGGTAATCCAAATAACCTGGCGGTAATTTCAGGTCCTTCTTTTGCTAAAGAAGTTATTATGGGACGTTTTACTGCTGTTGTTGTTGCAAGTTGTAATAAAGAAACGCGAGAGTATATTCGTGATTTATTTGCAACTCCATACTTTCGTGTTTATTTACAAGATGATGTTGTTGGTGTTGAGATTGGCGGAGCTATTAAAAATCTTATTGCTTTTGCGGTTGGTGCAGCAGAAGGCTTAAATTTAGGTACTAATGCACGAGCTGCACTTATAACTCGTGGTTTTCGTGAAATGTTACGTTTAGCTGACGCTGTTGGTGCAAAGGATGCAACTTTAACTGGATTATCAGGGCTTGGTGATTTAATCTTAACGGCGACTGATAATTTATCGCGTAACCGTAGTTTTGGTCTTTTACTTGGCAAAGGTAATGATTTTGACAGTGCTCGCAAGCAGATTGGTCAAGAAGTTGAATGTATTAATGC
>CAYGUI010000091.1:3003-3961 GCA_964353115.1 uncultured Gammaproteobacteria bacterium | reverse complement strand
TAATATTAGTAACCTTATTTATTGGAGAATTATCTGCAATTATATAGACTAAAATAATAGGTAAATATTCTAAAGACGATACAATTTCTCCTGAGAAAGGAATTTCTATATCCATAATACCTCCATTTATTAAGCGTTAGTTTAACGCTCAAGAGTAAAAGAAATTCTTACAGCTCCTTCTTTTTTAGGATCTTTTACTGCTGTTAAATTCTTAACTATAATGTCGTAATTCTTTCTCAGCTCTGTTATTAATCTCATGATGTCATCAAATGGAGCTTCAGAAAAAGTTAAAGTTACTGAAGATTGATCAGATTGTGAAATATCGTGCTTTAATTGTGATAGTTTCTGCTGCTCAAGCTCCTTAGTTACAGCCGAGATAATAGATATATTTTTTTGATTTTCATTGATTTTAGGAGCTGCTCGTAATAAATCAATAGCTCCTTCTCGACCTTTCATCCACGATAATAAATCAACTTTATTTTGAATTTCTAGCTTCAATTTATAATTTTTATTTGCTATTGGCTGCCAAATAAATTTGTATCCGACAAAAAAAATTGCTACAACAATTAGTAAAATAATATATTTTTGCTCTTGCTTAGTCATTTATTCTAAACTCATACTTATTGTTCCTGAAAATTTTCCACCCTGACTACCAATATTTTCTTCAATCACTGCTATATTTCTTATCTCTTTTAACTTTTTAACCAAATTATCAATAAAATCAAATTGTTGTGCCTGCAGAGTTATGGTTAGTTTTTTGTCCTGATAACTTATAGATTCGATTATGACTCCATTAATAGAGCGATATTTTGTAGCAAAATTATTTAATAACTGCTCAAAATCACTTATTTTTAATTGATTTTTTTGTAATTTTTTTATCTCACGAGCAATCATTATCCTTGGATCAATAAGATTTTTTTCATTAGGAAATATCTTTTTATACTCAACAGATATTTCT
>CAYGUI010000091.1:0-2993 GCA_964353115.1 uncultured Gammaproteobacteria bacterium | reverse complement strand
TAATAATATTAGATATTATCGGTATTATTAGTAACATTCCTAATAAACCAATACTTAAACCAATTAATAAATTATTTATTGTAGAGCTATCTTCTCTTTTAAACTCACCTTGTAATAAATTAATTGGTTTTTTTATACCATGCCATTCTTTACCAAAAAATATTAACGAATCATTATCTATTTCTTCTGGCGCTATAGTGTTTAGATTAGCAGCTATTGCTTTAGCAACATCTTCTCGTGCTGAGCACTTGTACAACACCCACTCTGCATCAATATCACCAAAATCTTCTTTGCTTTTTAAAATTTTAAGGTAATTTGCCAAAAGATCAGTAGAGAAGTTTAAAACATTACCATTTTTACCAGCTACATGAATAAGATCAGCGCTATTATCTACTAAAATAATATTTTTATCCTGATGCTTAAACCATAATTGTTCAATAAATTCATCATCAGAAATTATAAGATCGGGTTGAATATTTTCTTGCGCTAACGTATCAAGATAGGTTTTTAAAAGTTTTTTATCTATTACTGCAACACGCGTTTTATCTTTTAAATCAAAGTTTATCGCAAAATGTAAGTTACTAATATCTGAGCTAAGCTTATCTTCAAGAGCAAAAGGAATTGCATTATATAGCTTATCTTTTTTTAATTTTGGTAGTGCAACTTGATGATAACTTACTAGACTCCCAGGCAAAATTATAATTACCCGACGATTAACACAAAAAGGCGCTGCGTCCTTTAAGCTGCCGGATTTTAAGGTAAGTTCATCACTTGATACAAACCACTGAATTAGATCTTGATTTTGATAAAAACGTATAAAGATATTTTCCATTAATAGCTGCTCCTACTACGCCATAGTACCTCAAAATCATTACCCCTAAGAGATAGCATAGTATATAATGCCAACAAATTACTAGCTTTTTTAACCTTTGAAACTACTAAAAATTTATAACCCATTGATAGTAATTTCTTAGTATCTTTGAATAGACTTTCTTTAACAAATTGTTGAAACTTTCTCTTATCTTCTTCACTTCTCTGTAATATTAAAAAATTACTTGATTCAATAATTGCTTGTTGCAAATCAGATTCTTTATAAGATTCCATATCCTCATCCTGCCCCAATAATGCAGTCAAAATTTGAGGTCTAATGGTAGCAGGATTAAAGACTATTTCTTTTTTATCTGAAACTGGCCACGCTGAAATATAATCTTTTAATACATCCCATAACTCTTCAGTAATTCCATCAACCAGCTTTAATTCAGTAATTGATATAAATGGCTGTCCAGCATGAACGTATGGCGGATCTTTACTCAAATATGCCTGATTTATTTCTGAATTATTTTCTGGACACAACCATTTTTGAGTATTTAACACCAACAATTCACTATCATAATTATCATTCACTTTTCTAAGCGCCATTTCCATTAGACCTTTAAAAATTGTCCGCATAATGTATTTTTGCGGATCAGTAGAGTCAGGAGGCTGATTATTTGGCTTACATACCGCGGGATCATATAAATAATTTAAATTAAATAAACCATACTGATCAATAATTTTTCCACCAACACTATGAGCATTGATGCTTTGATCCTTATATTCATGCACACCATTATTAAAAAATTTACGATCATCAATTTTATTTACAAAATCACGCACGTTTTTACGATAATCATTCATGAATTTTGACTGGATAATCGGGCTATAACCTTGAAGATCATCAGAAATCACCATAAATTTTACTAACTCTAAATCAATACTCAAATAGGTATTAATCACCGTAGATATCGTAACTATCAGTGAAATTATCAAAACTGCTATTAATAAGGCTACGCCGCGTTGTTTTTCCATAATCAATTAACAAAAATCCAGGCTATATCGCCCATATCATCCAATGAAATCATTACTACTATGCCACTTGGTAATTCAGTCTTTTTATCTTTACAAGGCTGCTCGACCGTTGGCAAGCAAGCATCCATTTCCCAGTCTGATGATAAATTTCCTTTAGAATCATAAAATTTTATATCTAGCTTATTTATTTTATCTAAAATTAATCTAACATCTGCTTGAGTACTTGGTGCTCGATCTAATACTCGCCAAGCATGACGAAATAATTTATCACCATTTAAATAATAGCCTACTCTTTGTAAACTTGAATCGGCATCTAATAACCATTGGGAATGGCCACTTCGAGTAAATTCTAATCGCTCAAGACCATATTTAGTTTTTTCTGCCGCCTGAGTACCAATTACTGTCATCTGGCTAATTGGAACTAACACTGCTGGCAAACGTTTGCCAGACTGATCAATAATTGGACGATTAATTAATCCTTCTAAATCACGCTCTAAAATCTGATAAGCCATCTTTAAGTCATTTACACGATTAACTTTTTTCATAAGCTTATTTTTAGTAATTACTGAATCTTGTAAAGCTTGTGTCGCAATTACTGAAACTACTGAAAAAATAGCTAACGCAATTAGAATTTCTATTAATGTAAATCCAAAATTTTTCTTCATTATTAATTTTGAGCTATTTGTTTTATTCTGATAAATAGACTTGGTTCTTTTATATAATATCCAGAAAATTGCGTAGCAATTTGATTAAGTTTTTGCTTATCAACTACTGTTATCTCTGCTAAATACAAAATATTATTACCAGAAACACGACTGATTTTCATTTCCCAATTAAAATTTTTATTTAAAACCCCTTCTTCACCCTTAACCACGCCAGATATAATTTTAGAGCGCATATGTGGCAATTTATAGGTATTATAAACGTTCATCGCGACCCAATGAGCTGTAGTTTTTTCATGAATTTTGCCAGTCATAGCTGTATCAGTTGAGATTGATATAAAAATACCAGAAAGTCCCAAAGCTAATACAGCTAAAGCGATTAGGACTTCGAAGAGAGTAAAGCCCGCAGTTCCAGCAAACTTTTTCGCCATTCCCGCAGACTTTCCCGTCATTCCCGCAGACTTTCCCGTCATTCCCGCAGAC
>CAYGUI010000090.1:0-3991 GCA_964353115.1 uncultured Gammaproteobacteria bacterium | reverse complement strand
CTCCTGGAACACTAACTGATGAGTTGCTATTAGAAGAACAAAATACTAATACTATTGCTGCTATTTTTTATAAAAATAATATTTTTGGAATTGCTTACTTAGAAATTAGTACTGGTTTTTTTGCCCTAAGTGAAGTTAATTCTGTTGATAACTTTCATACGGAATTAGCACGAATTAGCCCACAAGAAATTCTTATTCACGATGATTTTCCTGAGAATATAATTGAAAATAAAAAATTTGCCATTACCTATCGCGTACCGTGGCATTTTGATTTAATTACTGCGCAAAAATTATTAAAAGAGCAGTTTAAAGTTCAAGACTTATCTTGTTTTGAATGCTCACAGCACCCTGTTGCCTTAGCAGCAAGCGGGGCTTTATTTATTTATATCCAAGAAACACAAAAATCTTTATTACCACATATTAATGATTTAAAAATATATTCTCCAAATAATAATATTATTATTGATTCCAAAACTCGTAGAAATTTAGAGCTCAATATTAATATTCATGGTGGCAGTGATAATACTTTATTAAAAATTTTAAATAATACTAAAACTGCAATGGGGTCGCGCTTATTATATCGCTGGCTTAATAATCCTATTAAAGATCATAATGAATTAAATTCACGCTTAGATGCCATTGAAAAATTATTAGAAAATAATAATATTTTGGAGCAAATTCAAAATAATTTAAAAAAAATTAGCGATATTGAAAGAATTTTAGCGCGCATTGCGCTAAAAACTGCAAAACCGCGGGATTTGGTACGATTACGAGAATCTTTAAAAATATTGCCTAATATTAAAAAAAGTTTAGATGGCATTAATTGCAATAACATAACTAATAAAATAAATAATAATTTAATATTATTTCCTGAAATAATTACTAAATTAAATAAAGCTATATTAGATAATCCGCCACAAAATATTCGTGATGGCGGAGTTATAAAACCAGGTTTTGATCAAGGATTAGATGAGCTACGTAATATTCATGATAATGCTGATTTAGTTCTAAATAAAATAGAAGAGCAAGAGCGTAAAAGCAGTAAAATAAGTAATCTGCGTGTTGGTTTTAACCGCGTGCATGGTTACTATATTGAAATTTCAAAAGCCTATAACGGGCCAATTCCTACAAATTATATCCGCAAGCAAACGTTAAAAAGTGCCGAGCGTTATATAACTGAAGAGCTTAAGAAAATTGAAGAAAAAGTTTTAAGAAGCAAAGAGCTTGCTCTTGCGCGTGAAAAAAAATTATACGAAGAAATTTTAGAACTTTTAATTCCTGAAATTAATTTGCTTCAAAAATCATGTGAGGCGATAAGTATATTAGACGTGTTTGCTAATTTTTCAGAGCGTGCCCAAAGTTTAAATTTAACACGACCAAATTTTTCAACAGAAAATATTATAGATATCAAACAAGGTCGCCATATTATTATCGAAAATTCTAATAATATTAATAATTCTTTTATTCCCAATGATTTATTATTCAATAATCAGCAAAAAACGTTAATTATTACCGGCCCTAATATGGGAGGTAAATCTACATATATGCGTCAAGCTGCATTAATAACAATTATGGCGCATATTGGTAGCTTTGTACCGGCTGCAAGTTGCACCGTTGGTAATATTGATCGCATTTTTTCACGTATTGGTGCGAGCGATGATTTATCAAGTGGAAAATCAACTTTCATGGTTGAGATGTCTGAAACTGCACAAATCTTACGCAATGCAACAGAAAATAGTTTAGTTTTAATGGATGAGATTGGTCGCGGTACTAGCACTTATGATGGTTTAGCTATTGCTATGGCATGTTGTAAATATTTAGCACAAAAAATTCAAGCTTTCACTTTATTTTCTACACATTTTTTTGAACTAACTTCTTTAAGTGAAACAATAAAAACTGTGAAAAATTTTCATGTCACAGCTATTGAACATGAAGACTCTATTGTTTTTTTACATAAAATTAAGCCAGGCGCTGCGAGTAAAAGTTATGGTATTCAGGTCGCATGTCTTGCTGGTTTGCCACAAGAAGTTATTGAAGATGCAAGGATGGAGCTAAAATCCCCTCTGTTTAGCCCCCTTTTGTAAAGGGGGTAAACCGGAGAAATTTTACCCAAACAACTTCTTCGTTATTTCCGCCAACCTCTGACCTTGCGCTAACGCAATAGTTTTTTCATCTGCAGAAATAGGATTTTTACTATCAGGACCTGCCAAATGACTATTTCCATATGGAGTTCCACCAGTTGAGGTTGAGCCAACTTCTGGCACAGAATAAGGAACTCCACAAATTAGCATTCCATGATGCAATAACGGAATCATCATACTTAATAAAGTTGTTTCTTGACCGCCATGCATGCTCGAAGTTGAAGTAAACAAAGTCGCAGGCTTCCCAACCAAACCACCTTCCATCCATATCTTACTGGTAGAATCTAAAAAATTTTTAAGCGCTGCTGTCATATTACCAAAGCGAGTTGGACTACCAAGCGCTAAACCATGACAGCTAGTTAAATCATCTAAAGTAACATAAACAGCCCCTTCATCAGGAACTTGCGGCGCTGTTTGCTCTGAAACACTTGAAACCTGTGGAACAGTACGAATTTTGACTTCAATACCATCAACTTTTTCTGCACCACGCGCAACTAAATGTGCTAACTGCTTGGTTGCACCAAAGCGTGAATCGTATAACACCAATATTTCTATCATATTTTTCTCAATTATTTATTCTATAAACTATACTCAAAATATATTAAAACTCTGGAGGAAAAAATGCAAAACTCAATAATGTTAGCGCAAGCTTTTGGTATTTATTTAGTTGTTATGGGAGTAGTATTACTTATCAATCATAAATATGTTATGACTGCTATCAATGCTTTTGTAAAAGATAAAGCTTTACAGTTAGTTTCATCAATATTTACTGTTTTTGCCGGCTCATTTTTGGTGGCATATCACAATGTTTGGGTAAAAAACTGGATGGTTGTAATTACTGTGCTGTGCTGGATAACTTTATTAAAAGGCGTATTGAAATTATTACTGCCTGATTTAGATCAAAAATTAGCTAAAACATATTCTCATAATTACATATTATTAGTAATTAATGCTTTGATTGCTGTTGGCGTTGGAGCTTTCTTACTGTATCACGGGTATTATCTAGGAGATGTTGCATCTGTTAAGAAATATATTTTCTTTTAATTAAATTTTAATATATTGAGATGACCTTATTGTCATTGCGAGCGTAGCGAAGAAGTCTAGACACACTCGCGATGACACAATACTTTTAATGTCTACTACATTTTCCAGAAAAGAAATTATATAGCCAAGCAACAACAACACCAGCTATAAAACCATCAGCAAATCCCCAGGCTAAACCAATATAACTTCCTTTAAAAGTAGCATCAAAGCCTCGGTAAACGGATCCCATAACTGAAACAAATTCATTGCCCCAATTATAATAAGTAGCCATTAAACCTGTGATTAGCATTGCCAAACCCCAAGTTACCCCAATAGCTAAACCAAGACCACACATACAAACTCCATTTCCTTTTGCCATAATATTATCCTTATTAATTTAATTATTTGAGCAAGACACTTTAAGCATAGCAAATAAATTAAAAACTAAGACCAAAAGTAACAGCAAATGGTGCATCAAGACCTGGATTGCTATTAGAAAAAAGCTTTGCGTGAGAATAATGATACCATCTAAGTGAAATATCTAAATTATTAAATATAAATATACCAACTCCAAACATATCTTCGAATAAAAATTGTGAACCCAAATTACGACCACCAACGTATTGTTTATCCATCAAACTTGGCCCTGCAACCGTGCCAATAATATATGGACTAAAATTATTAAAGTGAAAAAGAAAAAATCTGAAATTAGCAAATAACGATATAATTTTTACATCTTCTGAATTTAAACGCCAATTAGAAAAATTAGTACCAAAAGTAATAAAAACAAAATCTCTCCAATTATATAAACTATATTCATACATAAC
>CAYGUI010000089.1:0-4023 GCA_964353115.1 uncultured Gammaproteobacteria bacterium | reverse complement strand
TAGCGCAAAAAAAGCATTAAAAAAATATAATTCCAAAATTATAATTAATTCTAAGCAAAATATTGCTACTATAATCAAAATTATTATTCCAGTTATAATCTAAACATTATGAATAAAGCAGTACCAATCGCATTTTTTACGACTAAAATTCTAATAATCGATGATAATAAAGTATTTGCCGAGACTTTATCATTAGAGCTTGAAAATAATAATATTGTTAATAATTTTTATCTCAATCCTAACTGCGCACTGGATAACATAATTAATAATATTGATTTATTTAAAAATTTTAAATCCGAGCTTAATAATCAGCATAATAATATATTAAACAATCAAGAGTTTAGCCTAAAAAACTTAGTCGACAGTAAATATCATGATTTATTTTCTGTTTTAATTATTGATTATGATATGCCAAATATTAACGGGATAGAGCTGTGTGAAAAAATATCAGCCTTGAATATCCCAGTACAAAAAATATTATTAACAGGCCATGAAGATAAAAATATTGCTATAGAAGCATTTAATAAAAATTTAATTAATAATTATATTTTAAAAAATACTGATAATTTAATAACAGAGCTACTTAAAATTATTAATAACTTACAGCTTAATTTTTTTAATAAACTTCTTAATCCAATATATTCAGCCGTTAATAATTTAACTAATAATTTACTAGAAAATAATAACTATAAAAATTTAATCAAAAATTATATAAATAATACAAATTATCATCTATTAGATGACTCTGGCAGCATGAAAATAAATAATAAAATACTGCATATTGCCGATCAAAGTCGTATGGATAGTATGAAAGAAATAGCAGAATTTAATAAAATTAAGCTAGAAGATAATAAAATTTTAGTTTGTAATGATAATGAAAATATAGTTTGTGACTGTGAAAAATATGAAAATATTTATTATTGCTTAATATAAATACGCTCTATAACCGACACAGCAGAAATATTTATATTTTCGATAATTAAATCGGTATTGGCAGAAAAATTAGTACAGAATAAGTTATAACAACCTTTTTTTTTGCTCCGCCCTATTTTTCTAACAAGAATATTATTATCAAATTTTACAATACAAATTTTATTGATAAATTCTTCGAGGTTATCTAAATCTAAAATCCTACCAGTAACCCAATTATTTTGATTATATTGCGGCGCCATAGCATCATCTAAAATTTGGCAAGATAAAATTTTAGTATTTACTAATTTTTCAAATAAATTAATTTCTGAAATAATTAATTGCTGATTATTTATATTTTCGATAATTGGCTCACTGCCTTCACCATGCAACAACCAATTTAGATCACTGTGAATATTTTTAGTTTTAACAGCTTCAATAATTTTTACAGCTCCGTCACGCGGCAAACCACCATAACGCCCTATTTCCCAGCCTTTTAGTGTATTAATATTAATTTCACATAAATCACAAAACTCTTTACGCGATAAATTTGATAAATTTCGCACGCGTTTAAGCCTTTCGCCTCGATTTTGCGCAGAAGATTGGTCACTTAAAAGTTTAACTTTTTTAATTAGATTTTCAGACATTTTCATAAATCAAAATTTGTTTATTATACAAAAATATGTAAAATTTTCATAGAAATTTAAAAAAGACCTATTTTTTACTCCGATTTAAATCAAAAATTATTGAATTATGATTTTTTTTACTGCACAATAGCGCAATACAAATTTAAAGGAGTTAATTATGTACACAATACTTTCAAAACGCGAAAAATCTTGCTTACAATTATTACTGCGCGGCTACACTTATCAAGAAATGGGTAAAATTTTATATATTAACGATAAAACTGTGGCTACTCATATTCAGTCTGTTAAAAATAAATTAGGCATAAGGAAACGTCATGAGATTTTTTCTTACGCTAATGATCGGAGATTGATCCAGTTGTGATCTATTACAAATCGGAAAAACCCCCGCGCCTGCGGCGCTGCCCCCTTTAATAAGGGGGCTATAACTCCCCTTTCATAAAGGGGAGATGTCGGCGCCAGCCGACAGAGGGGTTTTCTCCCCTTTCATAAAGGGGAGATGTCGGCGCCAGCCGACAGAGGGGTTTTTACTTAACAAACGCCCCAACAAACTCACTGACCGACAAATTACCAAAATTACTACCATCTGCAACCAATTTTTCAATATTACTGCACTGCCGCTCAGAAAAAACACCTGTAATACTCGATAGAAATTTCTGTTCAAGCAGCGGATTACCTTCTTCACGACGCTTAACATGCCCCAAGGGATATTTTATTATTATTTTTTCTGTTTTACTGCCATCAGAAAAAAATACCTGAACAGAATTAGCAATGGCGCGCTCATCAAGATTATAATAATTTTCTGTAAACTCCTTATTTTCTCGTACTAACATTTGACCACGTAATTTTTCAAGCCATAAGTCTTCAGCAACATTATCTTCATAATGCCCAGCAGTTAATTCACCAAAGATTAATCCAACCGCAACAATATATTGCAAACAATGATCTCGATCAGCAGCATTATGTAATTTTCCTTCTTTACTTATTAAACCAATAGCAGGAAAAGTTGTTTCAACTTCTATTTTTTCAATTTCGGCTAATTTATTAACTACATGTGGATGTAATTTTATCGCAGCTTCTGCTGCAGTTTGTGCATGAAATTCAGCTGGATACGCTATTTTGAACAAGATATTCTCCATTACAAAACTATCAAACTCTTTATTAAGAATTAAATTGCCTCCTTTTAAAAATACATCGTTAAAACCCCACTTAGGTGTGCTTAATACTGCTGAATATCCTTTTTCACCCTGTAAAGTTAAAAAAGACAACTGTACTGCACGCGAGGTAGCATCCCCACCAGCCCAGGACTTTCGTGTACCAGTATTGGGTGCTTGACGATAAAGTCGCAAACTTTGCCCATCAACCCAAACTTGAGTTAACACTGCTAGCACATCATTTTTATCACCACCCAATAATTTAGTAATAACTGCAGCTGATGCTAGTTTTACTAAAATAACATGATCCATACCTATTTTATTAAAGCTATTATCAAGAGCTAAAATTCCCTGAATCTCATATGCTTTAATCATTGCTGTTAAAACATCACTCATTAATAATGGCTTAGAGCCTTCAGCAAGATTTTTACGACTAATATAATCACTACAAGCTAAGATCGCTCCTAAATTATCAGAAGGATGACCCCACTCTTGCCCGTACCAACAATCATTGTAATCAAGCCAACGAATTAAAGTTCCGATATCAAATGCTGCTTTTACTGGATTTAACACATATTCAGTTCCAATTACTCGTGAGCCATTTGGCACCAAAGTTCCAGGAATAATTGGTCCTAATAATTTAGTGCATTCTGGATAACTTAACGCCAAACATGCGCATGCCATGCTATCTAATAAAGCATAATATGCTGTTTGATATACTTGACTA
The DNA here is from genome assembly GCA_964353115.1 of uncultured Gammaproteobacteria bacterium. Lineage (GTDB taxonomy): Bacteria > Pseudomonadota > Gammaproteobacteria > JAGOUU01 > JAGOUU01 > CAYGUI01. The sequence continues at coordinate 589 of CAYGUI010000089.1, read as the reverse complement.
TTATTTATGCTTTTATCGCAGACATAATCAGCTATTTTAATATTAAGCTCATCATAATCACGTCGGACATTACTTGTCGCCTGAGTCATTTGTATCTCCCTTAAAAATCACGTGATATATTATAGCAAAGCTACTAAAAACATATGATTGAAGTAACTATAGATTACAAAAAAGACAACGCGGCATTATTTGAAAAATTCATTGATTATAACTGGCCAATCTTTCTTGATAGCTGTTACCCATGTGATAAAAATAATTATATTGATATTATTGCAGCTGATCCGACAAATAAAATTCATAACATTGAAGATCTTGAAAATTTTCCAGGGAAATTTAAATTGGGATTTATTGGATATGAATATAATCAACACAAAATAAATCTTTTCAAAAAGAAAGATAATATTATTTTTCCAGATTGTGCTTTTGGAATTTATGACTGGGCAATAATTACTAATCATAAAGAAAGAATAACCAAAATAACTGCAAAAAATCAGTCAGATGTAAATAAAATTATTAATATAATTAATAAAGATATAATTAAAAAAAATACTAATTTTAAAATTTTATTAAAACCCAAAAGCAATATTGA
>CAYGUI010000088.1:0-4038 GCA_964353115.1 uncultured Gammaproteobacteria bacterium | reverse complement strand
CCTATAAATCTCAAGCCAATTTGTGCTGTGTTTATTAAAAAAATTTGAAGTAAAAATTAAGTCTTTTTTGTTATTAGGAATGCATGTCTTTTACTTAGCAAAAAATAGCGAAATAATTGCCATTATTGCTTTTAGAAAACCAATAAAAAATGACGTTAAAAAATTAATAAATAATATAAAAAATAAAAAGATAAATACTTTTTTAATAACTTCCGATAATACTGTAGCTGCAAATTATCTTGCCAACCAGGTTAATATTGATGAAGCTATAGGAAATTCATCTTTTGATAAAAAACTTGATACTATAAAAAACTTACAAATTCGCGGTAAAAAAGTTGCTTTTATTACAACTGATCATGATAGAAATTTAATCAATCATGCCAACATAGCTTTTACTCACACAATAAATCCTGCTTTAAAAAATAATATTACTCTACCTGATAATTTTTCATTGCAAAATATCATTGACACTATAAATATTTCACGAGAATTAGCCTTAAAAATAAAACTGCAGCTACTAGCAGTATTTTTTTCTAGTAGCACAGTTATTGGTTTAATTCTAATAATTAACCATAAATTACATTTCTAGGCCATGCCAATTACCATGGCTTGCAGATGTGGTGGCCGCAGCGGCAGCGGCAGAAACAAATAGCGGATGATTTAACTTCGCACTATCAGCTAGTAGGCTCTCACTACAACCAGAAGATTCATTTAGACTTTTACTTATTATTTCTCTCAAATCAGCAGAAATATCTTGCTCACTGATTCTTCTAAAACAATCTAAAATTTTAGATTTTTTCACGTCACATAAATTTTCATCTGGGATCATAGATTTAGCAATAATTACTGCTATATGAGAGTTCTTAACCTCCAAGTCTAATTTTAAAATTATATTTGTTACAAATTCATATCCCGCACCTGAATCGTGATGAAATGACACTGGGTTTTGCTGAATAAAATTACGTACCAAATAATAAATATGATTAGGTATTCTAATATCAAATAATGAACGATTCTTAACCGTGCTTTCTAATAATTTAAATATTCCTGTACCTCTATAATTAGCATGCAATGCCAAAATATTATTACGCATCGTATCATCTTCAAGCCAGTTATTTTCAGTAACTAGCTCAGCAAGAAGGTTTAATGCATTTGGCATTTTTTCTGGTGTGTGCATGGCTATTAATAATGCGTTATAAATATTATCAAAATTATTAGCTTGAGTTTGACGAGAAATTATATTGTTAATTTCACTAGGTGTAATTTCATCACAAAAAGACAATAATTCTGTTAATAAATTTCTAAGAGCCCTTTTTCCTGCAATTTCTGCAGTAAATTCATCATCTATATCGACTTCTTGATTTAATTTATTATGCCCACATTCCAGCATGGTAAAACAGCTATTAGATATCAGCTTTTTAACCATTAATATCCGATTATTTATTTCTGTTGGGTCATATTTGCCGTTAATTTGTTGCACAATATTATTGATAGTTGGTAGTGATAATAATTTTTCTTTTAAACCACTATCAATATTATCGTCATGCAATATATGCATATACATACTAGTTAATTTCTCAGCATCTTGATCTAGCCCTTTAACAAAAAAATGCATATAAACTTGTTGCGCCGCATCCCATCTAGTAAAAGCATTAGAATCATTTTGTGCTAAATTTATTAAATCATCTAGGCTATATAATTTTTTGGCATCTAATATTACTGGAGCACTAAAATCACGTAATAAAGATGGAATAGCATTAGGCTCAATATCATCAAATTCAAACTCTTGCACTTTTTCTGTTAATAACAATGTTTTATTAAAATCAGATCCGACAAAACCCATTTTTATTGGGATCATAAAAGGCTTTTCTGCGCCAGACTGAGATAATCTTAAAATATATTTTTTTCTCGCTTCATCATAGAATTTTTCCACTTCAACACGCGGTGTCCCAGCTTGAGTTAACCAATTCATAAACTGGCTTAAATCAATTTCTGATTTTTCCTGCATTGCAGCTATTAAATCTTCAAAACATGCAGGTTTCTCACGCATACGCTCAAAATAAAGTTTTTTTGCTGCTAAAAACTTTTCATCTCCCAAAATTACTTTTAGCATTTCAAAAATTCTAGCGCCTTTTGAGTAAGTTGTAGCATCGTATAAATTATTAAGATTAATATCACCTTCTGGTCTAACTGGATGAGCTAGTGGTCCAAAGTCTTCAGGATATTGCTTTTCACGTAAATTTTGCGCTTCGTCAATAATATAAACATCTCGTCCTAAAATATTATGACTAAACTCTCCTTCTTCATGCGTTGCAAAACCTTCTTTTAATGGCAACTCATTTGATCTTAATAAGCCAATTAAATTACCACGCAAATCATGCATATATTCATGAGCAACAGTTGTAATAACTCGAGCATAATCGCTATCACAAGCATATCTTGGATCAAGCAACATGTTTTTTTCGTTATAAATAACTAAACCACGATTTTCCATTGCACCAGCATTAAAATCTGGCAAGGCCAAAATAGTATATTGATCTAATTCATATTCATAACCATATTTTTCTTCATGCCACTCTAACGTTTTTTTAGCAACTTCTAAGGCATAACGCGCACGCTCTTCTAATCCTGGGCGTGTATAAGCACGAACAGTTATTTTGCGACCACTTTTTGTATAATAAAAATCTTCTATAAATCTTAAATCACCACCAACAACAGCAAAGATATTGCCAGACTTTAATAGTGGATCATTCCAAAAAGCATAATGGTCATTAGTACCTTCAATATCTCCATATTCTCCTTCCTTTGGCAAATTACCGTTACTTAATAACACAGGGTATTTATCTTTATCACCAATTACCCGCACAGTATATTTTGCTAAAACATCTAGCCTATCAATAGTTGGGAAAATTTTACGACAACTGTTAGACTCACACTGAGTCGTTATAATTTTACCTGCTGATAAATACATACCCTGGCAACTGGTGTTGGTTTTAGGATTAACGCTCGTAATAGTAGTAATTGAAAACTTATCTTCTGGGACATTGGGGATAATTAATTTTGACTTATTATCAGAAAAATAATATTCGTGAGCTTCTAGCTTTCTTTTATTAATACAAATTTCATGTAAATTAAGCCCTTCATGATAATCAAGCACTAATGGCACTGATAAATCATCTGTTTTTCGTGTTATTTGTGACTCTGCTGTCACAACCGTATTTTCATCCCCTAATAAAATCTCTAAATCAATATTAGGTATTAAAAAATCTGGTAGCGTGTATGATTCTAGTCCCATAAAAATATCCTTATTTTCTAACTATGATAGTTACAGCTTATGCGAAACGCATTCTAGTTTCAAGAATAGATATTTCCCTGGCTTTGCTTCGAATATTTTTTAATATTGTTGATAAATTATTATTGTTATTATTTTTATATGCGATATAAACTCCAGAGCCTATACTACTTAATGATCCAAAAACACTAGCTACTAATAAACTGGCAGTCAAAGCTACTGGAACAGCTACGGGAGCTAAAGCACCAGCACTTAATGACATAGATGTAACGGCTAAAGACAAAAGTAATACGCCAAAGATTATTAAAGATACTGAAGCCAAAATATTGCAAATATAACTATATTTTCCATTAAGATACTTAGCCGAATTGTTCTTCTTATTATTAAAAAAATCATCTCGAGAAACACAAATCAAGTGGGTAGACTGGCCTGTTTGTAAAAACGTCGTTATTTTTTCAGCACAAAATCCTATTTTAAAATATAAGCTCGCTTTAGTATTTTCTGTATTATGACTTGGTAAATCTGAAACGCCCAATGAATTAAGAGAATTTAAAATTCGCTCTAAAACAAATGGAATATCTTTTAATAATTTACGATATTCTGGCTTGCTTTTTGTTAGCTGCTCTTGCAAGCAATATAAACTCAGATATGGATTAAAATGAATTTTATAATCAACTGCTCTTTTTGCATCAAAAATATAACTATTATTTATTGAAATAATTCTCAATAATTAATCGATACTTAGG
>CAYGUI010000087.1:0-4129 GCA_964353115.1 uncultured Gammaproteobacteria bacterium | reverse complement strand
ATCCTATTTTATTTATTCCATTTGTATTAATGTCCTTAATTATTTTTAACGTTTTTATAATACCGTTTATTATTAAGGAAATTAAAAAAAATACAATGATAAAGATACTTCGCCCTTTATTATGGGGTCTGCTGATCTTAGTAGAATTAATTATTGTAACTAGCTTTAGTTTATCTTTAATAGCTACAATGACTTACAATCTTTTGTCAGCTACTTTTAGATTACTAACATCTCCGGCTATATTGGTTTATGCAATAAAAAATTGTGCAAAAGAAAAAGATCCGTCTTTTCTTCCAAAATCAACTTCAGAAGTTAGCTCAGAGATGCCTCATACTACTACTGAACTACCCCATGTTCTTAAATCTGCGAAAGAGCCATTAGAAAATACGGATGTCGGCGCTATGCCTGCGACGCCTTCTATTTCTCCGCGCAGCATTGCTGATATAGACTAGTAATGATAAAAATTCCCCTTCTTTGAAGGGGACAGCGCTTCCAGAGCTGGGGACGAGCCAGATCTTTAATGTATACTTACATACATGACCCAAAACAAAAAAAAATACAAAAGCATCGCCGAGATTATCAAAAATACAGGCTCTGGATTAAATCGGCTTTATCAAGATACTGTTGAAACTTCAAGAACTACCAAACTAATTCGTCACTATTTGCCTACAGAATTTGGCAGATACTGCACCATCGCGCGCGTCAAAGGCGATACTTTATCTATTAGATTTTCAGACAGTCATATAAATAGCAAATTTAGATTTTATGCTACTGAAGTTGCTGCTGAGATTTGTAAGTTTCCGGAATTTACGCATATAAAGAAGTTAAAGCATGGGTATGTTTCAAAGAAATCTGTTGGACTGGATTCCCGCCTGCGCGGGAATGACGCGCAAGGCGAAAATAATACTCATACTTCGTCATCCCCGCGCAGGCGGGGATCCAGTAAAAATACCGCCCCAAACCTATCTGCTATAATAAATTCGATGCTTAAAAATCTGGAGGAAGATAAAAAATGAGCACCAGTTTAATCGTAATTATTGCAATTATCGCAATCTTAGCTCTTACAGTTATTTTAATTTATAACGGCTTAGTTAGTACCAAAAATCAGGTTGAAAACTCTTGGAAGCAAATAGATGTACAACTTAAACGCCGCCATGATTTAATTCCAAATTTAGTCAACGCTGCTAAAGACTATATGCAGTACGAGCAAGAAACTTTGACTAAAGTAATGGAAGCTCGTGCCCAAGCAGTTGGTGCAACAGATCACAAATCAGCTATTGCTGCCGAAGGTGCTTTATCAGGCGCGATGGGCAAACTATTTGCTGTAATGGAAAATTATCCAGATTTAAAATCCCAACAAAACGTTTCTCAATTAATGGAAGAATTACGAAGCACTGAAAATAAAATTGCTTATGCTCGTCAATTTTATAACGATAGCGTTATGAGCATGAATAACAAAGTTCAAGTATTCCCATCTAATATTATTGCCAATATGCTTGGCTTTACTAAAGAAGAATATTTTAATATGCCTGAGCAAGAGCGAGAAAATCCCAACGTTTCTTTAAAATAAAATCAGAAAAATAATGGTTAACCCTGAATTTTTATACAATACTGATTTTCTAGCCGCAATTCGTAAAAATAAGCGTAATAGTATAATAATTATTATTGCGCTTATTTTTATCATGATGATTTTAGGATATTTAATTGGCTTTTATCTTGAAACTCATTACGCCAAACAATATTCTGTTCAATACAATCCTCGCAATGCTTTTATAGCGCGAGTTCCAATTCAAAACAACATACCACGAACTATTTTTGAAATTAGTAATTGGGGATTTACTGCTTCTTTAATAGCCTGTGCAATATCTATTTTATGGGCATCAATCGCCATTTTTAGTGGCGACAAAGTTATTTTATTTGCCGCTGGTGCCAAACCTATATCCCATGATGAAGCGCCAATGTTATACAACGTGGTAGACGAAATGGCTATTGCAGCAGGTATTCCTCCACCCAAAGCCTATATTATCGAAACCGATGCTCCCAATGCTTTTGCCACTGGAATGTCACCACAAAACGCGTATGTTGCAATCACTCGCGGATTATTAAATGATCTTAATCGCGATGAGCTACAAGGAGTTATAGCTCATGAAATTGGGCATATTATTAATTATGATATTCGTTATCAAACTGTAGTTACGATTATGGTCGGACTAATAGTTTTATTAAGCGACTTTGCACGACGCACTATATTTTATGGCGAATTTTATGGCCATAGCAGAAGCCGCAGTAGTAGTAAAAATAATAGCGGTGCTGGCGGTATGATAGTGCTAATTTTATTAGTATTTTCAATTATTGCCCCAATAGCCGCCCTATTACTTCAAATGGCCGCATCTCGGCAGCGTGAGTATATGGCAGATGCCACAAGCGTTAAATTAACCCGTAATCCACTAGGGCTAATTTCTGCACTTAAAAAATTAGGAGCTTTAAGCAAGCCTTTTGATGGCGCCAATCGTGCAACTCAAAGTATGTTCATAGTCAATCCATTTCGTAATGTGGCAAAACGTACTAGTAACTTATTTTCAACGCATCCACCATTGGAAGATCGCATAAAGCGGTTGCAAAATTTAGACAAGTAATTTAGTATTTTCAGCTAATATAAACTTATCTATAGCTTTTATTATGCAATATCATCATGAATTATTTGAAGAAATTTTTAACGGTAATATTCCAAATTCTCTGCAAATATTTGACACAATTCCTAAAGATCAACAAGAAAGCATTTTAAAATATTTAGCTACATTTAACTTTATTTTTCCAGATCCGCTTTTAGCTTTAGCTGAGCTATTTATAAAAATAGGTAAAACAGATGAAGCTATTCAGCAATATGATCGAGCTATAGCTCGTGATAAAAACTGTGAGAACGCACTAATAGCTCGAGAGAGATTAAGATTACAAAAAGTATATGGTAAAAGCGCAAAAGTCGTTTTTGCAGCAGTCGAAAAAGCTAAAAAAACTATTTTATGGGCACAACAGCTACGCCATAAAGATAGTCCTGAGATGATTCAGCTAAAATATGCATGCTGTTTACTTGGAAACGATATCGCCCGAGCTATGGCACACAAGGCTATTTTAGAATCTCAAAAATTAGATAATCCTGATAGTCCAGATTCAGATATAACTAATTTATTGACAAAAATTAATGAGACACCACTTGCTACAACTCCAGCAGTAATTAGAGTAGCTACGACTATGGTTTCACCAACATATTGTGTTGCTGAATTAGGCGTAAGACCGAAATAACTATTGTCATTGCGAGCAAAGCGAAGCAATCCATGAGTCAACGAATTAAGACTGGATTAAAGAGCCAGCAAAGCTGGGTTGCCGCGTCCTGCCGCGCTTCGCTCGCAGTCCTCGCAATGACATATTTAAGCTAGATTTTTGCAACAACGTCGATTGATGTTATAAAAAACCAATAACCGCCTGAGCTGCTGTGCAGTCACCGCCTGATTTTAATAACGAGTTTATATCTTTTATTTGATTAATAATATTTTGACTATAATTTTCATCTGATAATAATCTTTCAAGATAAAAGCAAATATTATCTACCGTACAGTTATTTTGTAATAATTCTGGGAATATTTCTTGCTTGGCTAATAAATTAGTAAGTGCTACAAACTTTACTTGGATTAGCATTTTTACAATAAAAGCTGTGATGAAATCTCCTTTATAACAAACTATAGCTGGGCGCTCTAATAACATAGATTCTAATGACGCTGTCCCAGATGCGCATAATACCAAATCAGATGCTATTATTGCCTCATGTGATTGATTTTCTAATATTTGAATATTTATATTTAATTTATTTATTGCAAAACTTTTTATTAAATCTTTAGCTATATTATTAGCTAATGGCAATATAAATTGCACATTAAATTTTTGCGATATTTTTTCTGCTGCTTGCAAAAATAATGGCAATAAAGACATAATTTCTGACTTTCTACTACCTGGCAGAAGAGCTATTGTTTTTGTGTCTTTATTTAAGCTTAAATTAAAATAATTTTTATAATATTCTTTATTATTACTCGGTAAAATAAAAGGATAGCCCGTATATTTATAATTTATATTATAG
>CAYGUI010000086.1:0-4438 GCA_964353115.1 uncultured Gammaproteobacteria bacterium | reverse complement strand
CGGTTGCTGCGCGCGATCCGACTTTTGGGGTTGGGTGAGACCACCCGCATCTACCAGGCGTCCTCCTCCGAGATCTTCGGCCCCAGCAGCGGCCATCCCCATACAGAAGAAACGCCATTCAATCCCTGCAGCCCCTACGCAGAATCGAAAGCGCAAGCCATCGAGACCATCCGTCACCACCGAGACGAGCTGGGTGTTTTCGCGTGCAATGGTATTCTCTTCAATCATGAAGGGCCCTACCGTTGGAAGGGGTTCGTTACCCGCAAGATTTCTATCGCGGTTGCGGCCAGGCACCTCAACATCGAGGCACCGCTGGCACTTGGTAATCTGGACGCTTGCCGTGACTGGGGGCATGTAAGCGACTATGTGGCGGGCATGTGGGCCATGCTGCAGACCGATATACCAAACGACATAGTGCTGGCCACTGGCGAAGCGCGGTCTGTGCGTTCTTTCGTTGAAGCTGCTTTTGCCTACGTGGGCCACGACGTGGTGTGGGAAGGCCGAGGATTGAGAGAGACTGGACTGGACGCTAGGACCGGTGAGTTGCTGGTGGCCATCAATCCCAAGTTCTACCGTCCCGTTGATCCGCCGATTGCCATTGGCGATGCGTCAAAAGCGCGACGGGTGCTCGGCTGGCGGCCACGCGTCACGTTCCAGCAACTAGTTCATGAGATGGTACAGGCCGATATTGAGCGGTTGCGGATCTTGGCCGCGGCAGGCGAAGCCCCGTCCCTTGTGGCTGCTGTCGCTGACTGACCGAAGGGAACCGCGACTTTTTGAAGGGGTGCTTCATGACTGTTCTGGTGACCGGCGGTGCAGGTTATATCGGCAGCCATACCGTGCTGGCTTTGGCCGACCGCGGCGAGGACATGATCGTTCTTGACAATCTGTCGACCGGATTTGCGTCCGTCATTCCCGATGGTGTCACTTTCGTGGAAGGCAATGTGGGTGACCGAGCGTTGCTCGACCGGGTGATGGATGACCATGACCTTGATGCGGTCATCCATTTTGCCGGGTCCATTGTCGTGCCGGATTCGGTCGCGGACCCGCTTGGCTATTACCACAACAATACGGTCAATTCGCGCGAGCTCATTTCCGCCTGTATAGCGCATCGCGTGCCACGGTTTATTTTCTCATCGACGGCAGCGGTCTACGGCACACCTGAAACCGTTCCGGTGCCCGAGGATGCTCCGCTCGAGCCCATCTCCCCTTATGGCGCATCCAAACTCATGACCGAGTGGATGCTTCGGGATACAGCGCTGGCGCATGATTTCGAATACGTAGCGCTTCGTTACTTCAATGTAGCCGGTGCCGACCCCAAGGGGCGTGCGGGACAATCGACAGCGCGGGCAACCCATCTCATCAAGGTGGCTCTGGAAGCTGTTACGGCCGCGCGCGACCATGTGCAGGTCTTCGGCAATGATTATGATACGCCCGATGGTACCGGCATCCGCGACTACATTCATGTATCCGATCTCGCAGCGGCACATCTTGCGGCGCTTGACCATATGCGCAGTGGCAACAAAGGCGGATCATTCAATTGTGGGTATGGGCATGGGGCCTCCGTGTTGGAGGTGCTCGAGACAGTGCAGCGGGTATCGGGCCGAACAATCGCTGTCCGTCACGCGCCGCGTCGGGCTGGCGATCCGGCGGAACTTGTCTCTGACGCTACCCGCCTGCGCACGCGGCTTGACTGGCAGCCCAAACTCGATGACCTGGCGGTGATCGTCGAACACGCGCTAAGTTGGGAAGAACGCCTGCGACAGTCGCCGCAGGTCTGAGCAGGCCTAGCACATGCGATCTGTGTTCACGGACCGAATTAACAAAAACAACTGGTCGGGAGGATGGTTGATGGCGGCTCGGAGGCTCGTGATAACCTGGTTAGTGGCCGGGTGTGCGGTTGTTTTCGGGGTCATTGCGGCGTGGGACGCTGTCGGTGAATACCAAACAGCGCAGATACAGGAACTGTTTGAGAACACGCTTGTCGGCGAACAAGACCTGGCGAAATTCATGGAACGTGTTTTGGAAGAACAGCTGGGATCTGTACCCAAGCCAGCCCTTAACCAGCGGGATATTGTGATCGGCAAGGCGTTGCTTGGATTGTCGGGCGGGCTTGATGATGAACGGCGTGCCGCTGCTGCCATGGCTGGTGAACGTCACCTGCGTGCGGCGCTGCGGCGGTTCCCGAATGCACAAGGTGTCTGGCGCAGTTACGCTGCCGCGCGTTTGGTCTCGATCGGGCCTGAGGTGGGCCTCGACCGTGTTTCGCAAACAGCGCTGCAACTTGATGGGGGCGACCCGTTTACCGCCATCACACTTGTTGAACTGGTCTTGCGATATCCGCAAAACTTTTCGCCGGCCACCTCATCCGGCGTGCTGGCCTTGCTGCCCAAGCTTCAAAAGGATTGGCGCATGCGTCGACCGGTGGGCAGGCTTTACGCGACGCTTCACGCCGAAGGTCAGCGCAACATGGCCGTGGCATCAGATGATCCCGATCAATTGCAGGCCTGGTCCCGCCGCTATGCACCCTAACCGGTGATACCATTGTTCGATTTGTGATCGGCGCTTGACGTAGCCTGCGCGACGCCCAGGCCCAGTGCCATGGCGAAGACTAGTGCCACCGCGGGTGTCTGCACGCCAAAATCCACGGCGCCCTGTACGAAAATCAGAACCGTGGCAGCTACGGCTAAGACCGGGAACATGCGATCACGGCGTCGTGTCAGGAGTGCCCAGCCGCAACTCCCAACCAGCAAGGCAATGCTGGCAAACAGAAACACGGCTGCTGGCACACCGAGTTCCAAAATTACCTCAAGCAACACGCTATGAGCAGCCTCAATATTGGGTCCGAAGCTCTCTGCGGTCCCAGCATAGATGCGGAATACATCATCAAACGCACCGTACCCTCCACCCAGCCAGAAATGATCCTGTATTGCTATTTCAACGACCTCATAAATCTGCGACCTAGCGCCTAGCGAATTACCAACCTGTGAAAAGCGGTCAAATAGCAAGTCTCCGCTTAGTACGAACAACATAAATGCAGCGGCCGCAATCGCACTAAAGCTTCCAACGATAGTTATCGCCGACGCGCGCCGGGCTGCAAGATAAAATCCCACGAGAGATAGAATGCCCAAGGCGGACGCGGTCGATGCAGCCCGTGACCCGCTCAGGATCAAAGCGCTTGACCCAACAATTATGGCGAGTAGCCAGAAACCGCCAGCACCGGTCATATAAGAGAGCGCCTCGCGGGCCTTGTCTGCCCGCCTCTGGCGACCGGTGATGATCGGTGCGATGAAACTCAACAAGAGCGCTGTTGCAAACACGATCCCCAAGCCTGAATAGACGCCGTAGGTGTTGCGGTTCACAAAGCTTGCAGACAGTGAAGCCATTTCATACCGCTTGTCTGCCCATGCCACGGTTTCGTTCCCCGTGAGATAAACGACAAGTCCATAAACGGCATAGGCAAATGCTATCAACGCGGCCGCTGCCAGCAGCATGCGCGCCTTCTTGGGATCACGCGCTTCGATAACGATAATCCCGAATATACCCGCAAGCCCCAGGAGGCTCAGAAGGTCCTCGATCGAAGCGGCAGGATCAAGCGAGATTGTGCCGGTAAGGGGTTCGCCAAGCGCTTCAGCGGTAAGCTGCCAGGCTGGGTGGTGCCACGATACGGGCATGAAGGGCGCTGCCTGGAGTGCGATCCAAAGGCATGCCAGCACAAAAAGTGCGAGGCTCCAGCTCAAAGCCCTATTGCCATGTGGTGGCCAACGAAGTGTTGGGCCTTTGGCTATGATGAATCCGGCAAACATCAGCAGTGATGTTGCCGACAGAATATTTTTCCAGACTGGTTGCACCGACCCAAAAGGAAGCGGTGCCCATGCCATCAGCAAGATCACACCAAGTATCCATGGGGACAGACCCCATCTTTCAAGGCTCACCGCTGATTGCGGAACTGGGGGTTTTGGCTCGGACATGTGTGCCTGTTTGCCATGAGCTGTTGATGAAATGGGCGGCAGGTCTCCCCATTTATTCCCTGTTGTAGCGATGATGGTTGCTATTCACCAGCCTTCAAAGGTGCCGCGTTGTCGTGCTGTGCTTCCTCTCTGTCGCAAGGGGTGGCATCGATAGCGCGATCAGGGGCCCATAGCTCAGCCGCTACGCCCAGCGGATCGATGGCATGGGTTGCCCACCATGTCTTCTCGTTTCCATGGTCGTGCAGCTGTCTGTGGTGGATGGTGCAAAGCGGTACTGTGAACTCATCACTTACTTTCTGCCCAAGACCGCGCCGCTGTGCGTAAGTGATGTGGTGGGCCTGGCTTGGTCTGCGGCCGCATACCAGACAGGATAGTGAGGCTACATGCCGAAGGTGGTTTTTGTCGCGGCGGCGGGGTGGTGCGCCAATCGTCAGTTTGGATTTGTCGATCCGGCCTTTGGCCACCCA
>CAYGUI010000085.1:0-4660 GCA_964353115.1 uncultured Gammaproteobacteria bacterium | reverse complement strand
AATTAAAGGAGAGTTCGTATTATTAATAAAGGGAATTGATCAAGAGGTAACTCAAGACTTGTTACTAGCCGAAAAAATTATTTCTATATTAAAAGACGAAGAAAGTTTAGGTTTAAAGCAAGCTTGCAGTATTGCTTCTAAAATAACAGGGATGAATAAGCGCGAATTGTATCAAAGATTTATCTAAATATATGAAATTATTTTGGCGCAGTGGCGCAATATTTTTTTTGCTTACAGCATTTGTATCAGGAATATTTTTAATAAATTTACGCTACTTAGAGCGTAAGGCCGTATCTGAATTACAAAATCAAGATAAGAGATACCAAAATTTATATAGTGAATCAACAAAATTATTATTAGAGTATGAGTCACTTACGACTTTTAGTCGAGTTGATAGCATTGCGCGTAAGGAGATAAACATGCATTTACCAACAAAAAGTGAAATAATAGTTTTTGATAATGGCAACACGAAATAAGCGATTTTTTTTCATAATTTTATTTTTATTGCTGTTAATAATAATTTTTATTAGTCGTGGTTTTTATTTATCGGTTACTAATAGAGATTTCCTCAAAAAACAAGCAGATCTTCGCTCTGTGCGTTTAATAGAACTACCCGCATATCGTGGCAAAATTTTTGATAGAAATGGTGAGCTATTAGCAATTAGTACGCCAGTGCAATCTATTTGTGCTAATCCTAAAGAAATTATACCTGATGCCATTAATGAAGATAAATTATCTCAAGTAGCTAATATTTTAGGTATAAAATTATCAGGATTAAAAAATTTAATTAATAATAAAAATAAAGAATTTGTATATATCAAACGTCAAGTTCCACCGGAAGTTGTAAGAAAAATTGAAAATTTAAATCTCCCAGGTTTTTTTACACAGTTAGAATATAAGCGTTTTTATCCACACGGAGAAATTTTTTCAAATCTAATTGGTATTACGGATATTGATGAAAATGGCATCGAAGGCATAGAGTATCTTTTCAATAAGAAGCTTTCTCCGACACGAGGTTTAAAGAAATTTTCTGTTGATAGATTAGGTCATGTAATCGATGACATAGGCACAATAAGAGCGGCCAGTAATGGTAGTGATTTATATTTAAGTGTTGATACAAAATTACAATTTTTAGGATATAAAGAGCTTAAAAAAACAGTTGATGAATTTTTGGCTGATTATGGTTTTATTATTTCACTTGATATTACTAACGGAGAAATTTTATCTTTAGTAAACTATCCTGCCTATAACCCCAATTCACGCACCAAAATAATTCCTGATGAAATACGTAATCGAGCTGTAACGGATTTATTTGAGCCAGGATCTTCTTTTAAGCCAATTGTTATGGCGGGAATTTTAGATAAAAAAAAGTATCCATTAGATATGAAGGTCAGTACTAGCCCTGGAAAATTTAAAATTGGTGATGATTATGTCAGCGATGTTTTAGATTATGGAACTTTAGATTTAACAGGAATTATAAAGAAATCTAGTAATATTGGGATGGCAAAGTTGGCGTTGCATTTACGTCCAAGTGAACTGTTAGACATTATAGAAAAGTCAGGATTTTTAGTAAAAACACATAGTAATTTACCGGGAGAATTATCTGGTAGTTTAAGTAAATATAGTAATTTTGCTGATATTGATATTGCAACATTATCTTTTGGTTATGGTATTTCGGTAAGTGGACTACAACTTGTTAATTCTTATGCCACAATTGCACGCCATGGGGAATATTATCCGCTCTCAATTTTACATGATCCAACGAATCCAAAATATTTTGAGCGTGTCTATTCAGCTAAAACCTCTAATAATATAATGTATATGCTTAATCAAGTAGTTGATGGTAGTGGAACAGGTAGGCGTGCCAAATTAGCTTCCTACACAGTGGCAGGAAAAACAGGTACTGCGCGGTTAATAAATAAAAATGGCAGTTATTCTAGTGAAAAGCATAGTGTCAACTTTGTTGGTATTAGTCCATCCAAAAATCCACGTATCGTGACGTTAGTATTTATTTCCAATCCAAAATTAGGCAGCCACTATGGTGGTGTAATTGCAGCTCCTGTATTTGCTAATATTACCGAAGATGAGTTGAGAATTTTGGGTGAAAAACCAGATAAAAGTTAAAAAGAATTATGAATAATATTAGTCTTACGGGTATTACAGGAACTAATGGCAAAACTTCTGTTGCATATTTTTTATATCAATTATTAAATATTTTAGGTAAAAATTCAGGATATATTGGAACATTAGGTGGGATTGGTCCAAATTTTTATGAAAAATTAATCAATACTACTCCAGGAGAAAAAGTAAATTTTTATTTATTAGATAAATTTGCTGAAAATAATGTAACCGATGTTTTTATCGAAGCGTCATCTCATGGATTACATCAAGATAGAATAAAAAATCTAAATATAGATTGTGCGGTATTAACTAATATTATGTCCGATCATTTGGATTATCATAAAACTCTTGAAGATTATATTGCAGCAAAAGAAAAATTATTTGATTTTAATCTAAATTATGCAGTATTAAATGCTGATGATAAGTATTATGAAAAATTTTTAAATAAACTAAGTAGTAAAAATATCAAAACAATATCTTATGGTATTAATAATGCTGCTGATTTAGTGGCTAGTAATATTTATATTGGAATTGATGGGAGTAGGTTTGAAGTGAAAAACCCCCTGGCGCTAACGCGCCGTCCCCCTTTACAAAAGGGGGAGATATTTTTTGTAAAAAATATAATAGGGTACTTTAATATTTATAATTTATTAGCGGCTATTGGAGTATTAGTAGCAAAATATAATTATAATTTGACTGATATTGCCAAAGCCTGTGAAAATTTATCTTCGGTGCCAGGGCGTATGGAGATTGTTAAATATAATAATTCACCATATATAATTATTGATTATGCGCATAATGAAGATTCTTTATATAATTTATTATCAACGGTACGTAAATTAACAAAAAATAAAGTATTTTTAGTGTTTGGTACTGGTGGTGATCGTGATAAAGAAAAGCGCCCTAAAATGGCCAAAGTTGCTGAGCAATATGCAGATTTGAGTATTATCACGGAAGATAACTCGCGTTTTGAAAATTTGGATTCAATTATTGATGATATAACTTGTGGATTTGATAATAAAAATAAATTTAAGATAATAAAAAATAGATTAGATGCTATTAAATATATAATTCACAAGTCTGAAAATAATGACGATGTCATCGTAATTGCAGGCAAAGGCCATGAAGATTATTTAGATATTAATGGCGAAAAAATATATTTTAATGAAAAGGAAATAATCGAGAATATTTATGCCTAATAATTTAAAGGATTTGAAAAATAAAGTTAAAAGCTTTCATATTGATTCACGCAAAGTAGAGCCGGAGTCATGTTTTATTGCCATAAAAGGTGATAATTTTGATGGTCATAATTTTTTGCTAGATGCTAAAAATAATGGTGCTGTTATGGCTATTGTTGAAAAAATTAATCCTGATATAAATATTGAACAAATACAAGTTGCTGATACCGTAAAATATATCGGGGAACTAGCCAAAGAAATTAGATCTACTTGGGATTTTCCAGTAATAGCAATAACTGGCAGTTGTGGAAAAACTACAACTAAAGAAATGCTAGTAAATATTTGTAAAGTTAATAATATGCGAGTTTTGGCAACAGAAAAGAATTTTAATAATTTTTTTGGTGTGCCCTTAACTATTTTTCAAGGTTTTAATAAAACTAGTAAAGATTATGATGTCGCAATTATTGAGCTTGGGACTAATAATTTGGGTGAAATAAATTATCTTGCTGATATTATTAATCCTGATCATGCCATTGTTACTACAGTTGCGCCAGTACATTTATTAGGATTAAAAACTGAAGAAAATATTTATTATGAAAAGACAGATTTATTTCGTAATTTAAAAAACAAGAAAATTGGCAAAGCTATATTTAATGTCGATAATAAATTTTGTGAGAAATTTTTAACAGAATTTGATAATAATTTATTGTTTGGCATTGATAATGATGCTGATTTTAAGGCTGAAAATATTAAATTATTAGATAATGGTTGTTATGGTTTTGAGTTGAAAACCCCTATGTCGGCTACGCCCGTCATTCCCGCGCAGGCGGGAATCCAGAAAACCCCTATGTCGGCTACGCCGACATCTCCCCTTTACAAAAGGGGAGAGCATTGGGGATTTATTTCTCTCACCACCCCGGGTCGTCATCAGATCTATAACGCACTTGCTGCGTCAAGTGCCGCATCATTATTAAATATTAATTTTGAAATTATTAAGCAAGGACTTGAAAGCTATACTGGTATAGAAAAACGAATGGTAGTTAAAAGTTTAAAAAACAATGTAAAAATTCTTGATGATTCATATAGCGCCAATCTCTTATCTGTTAAATATGCACTTGAGACGTTATCTAATTTTCCAGGCAAAAAGATCTTTGTTTTTGCTGACATGGGTGAGATTGGAGAGAGTGAAATAGATTTTCATAAACAAATTGGGCAAACTGCCAAAGAATTAAAAATAGATAAAATTTTAGCCTATGGAGATTTAACGCGCTATGTTATTGACGAGTTCGGAGGTGATGCGTTATTTTTTGATTTATCCAAAAAACAAGAGCTAATTTCTATGCTAAAAAATATAGTAGCTG
>CAYGUI010000084.1:0-4798 GCA_964353115.1 uncultured Gammaproteobacteria bacterium | reverse complement strand
ACATATTTTAATATGCTCTTGCTCTTTGTTGTCATCCCATAAATTTTTACTAATTAAATATTTTTTAAATTTAGCTATAGGATCATTTTTTTTTGCAGTTATTACTTCAGTAATATCGCGGTAATTTGTTGCATCATCAGCAGTAGTATGATCAGCTAATCGATAAGTTAATGCTTCAATAACAAAAGGTTTTTTATGAAGACGAGCATTCATAAGTGCGGAATTTACTGTATCGTAAACTGCAAAAATATCATTGCCATCGACTTGAATATTATCAATGCCAGCAGCAATCGCTTTTTGTGCAAGAGTTTGCGCACGAGTTTGCTCATGACGCGGAACTGAAATTGCCCATTGATTATTCACAATAACAAATACTACTGGCAAATCCCAAGCTCCAGCGACATTTATAGCTTCATAAAAATCACCTTCTGATGTCCCGCCATCACCAATAGTAACTAATACAGCATTAGATTTATTGTTATACTTTAATGCAAAAGCTGCACCGCAAGCATGTAAGGTTTGAGTTGCGATTGGAACACATGGTGGAAAATCATTTTTATTATTTTGGTAATTATTACCGCGCTCATCACCGCCCCAGTAGGCTAAGATTTCTTCCATTTTTGTGCCGCGTAGCATCAAAATTCCATAATCACGATAATAGGGAACATAGATATCATCTTGATGCATAGCGTAACCAATGCCTGTACAAATTGCTTCCTGGCCAAGTTGTGAAGCATAAGTTCCCATTTGTCCTGTTCGCTGCAAATTGATAACTTTTTGATCAAATAGGCGATTAAGCAACATATTTTGATAAAATTTTACGGCTAAATTATTATCAAAATCAGCGCAATATTCTAAGTCTTGATCTAAAATTTTCTTGTAATTTATTTTAAACTCAGCAACAAGCTTCTGCTGCTTCAGCGTAGACCCTTGTATCGTTTTCGTCATACCGACCATCATTAATTCTCTTCTCTGCAATGATATCAGCAATTTCATTAGTTGGTAAATTTTGCTTGCCAGATTCAATAAAAATTTCTTGTAGTGATTGATAAATATTTTCTATTTTATTTAAAGCGTCTTGATTATTAAGATCATAATATTGCCCATAGGCAAAGCATACGCCGCCAGCACTAATTACATAATCAGGAGCGTATAGAATATCTAAATCTAATAATTTTTTGCCATGCATATTATTTAATAACTGATTATTAGCAGAGCCCGCAATAATTTTAGTATTTAATTCAGTAATGCTTTCATCATTAAGAATAGCTCCAAGTGCGCAAGGCGAGAAAATATCGCATTGAATATTATGAATTTTATTAATCTCAACTATCGTTGCGCCAAATTTTTCTTGTGCAAGTTTAGCTTTATTATAATCAATGTCTGCAACAGTAAGTTTTGCACCATCTTTGTGTAATAACTCTGCTAAATATATTCCGACATTACCAACACCCTGAATGGCAATATGTAAATCTTTGACTGAATTTTTACCTAGCTTAAATTTAACGGCAGCATCAATCCCGCGCTTTACGCCAATTGCGGTATATATTGACGGATCACCAGAAAATAATTCACTAGTATTGCTATAGCAAGTTACGTAATTGGTATATTTTTTAATAATATCCATATCTTCTTGCGTAGTGCCGCTGTCCATTGCCGTAATATAATTACCGCCCATTTGCTCAACAAATAAGGCATATGATTTTAAAAATTCTTCGTAGTTTTCTATTTTTGCAGGGCGAATAATAATTCCCTTTCCACCACCAAGTGGTAGGCCAGCCATTGCTGTTTTATATGCCATACCGCGCGCAAGGCGCATGGCATCGAAAATTGCATCATCTTCTGATTCATATGAAATAAAGCGGCAACCACCAAGAGAGGGGCCGAGTTTGGTACTGTATAAAGCGATGATTGCTTTGAGCCCGGTTTTAGGATCATGTTTTATATGAAGACCACCGTTTGGCAAGTTTTTGCTTAATTCAAATAAGTTAGACATGTTAATTTTTATTGATAAATCAGATAAATATTTTATATTAATTATTGGGGACAGGCACCATTTTATCGGTATTAAATAGTTATGTTTACTGAAAAAAATAGCCGAATAGTTTAAAATAACTAAAAAAATAATACCAAATAATCAGTGCCTGTCCCCAAAATGCAGTTATCAAGAAAATCCGGTAAATTAGAGCTAATAGCTCCTAAAGAATACAATCTTGGGCGATTATCTATTGATTTTGAGCAAATATCTCAAAAAGATTTAAGCCATAACTTGCCATTAGCTCGCGCTTGCGGTCTCAAAAAATTCAAAAATATCAAGCAATTAAATATCATAGATGGCACAGCAGGACTTGGCCGTGAAAGCTTCATATTGGCTTATTTAGGGGCTAATGTCACTATGGTTGAGCATAATAAAACACTATGTTTATTGCTTGAAGATGCTATAAATCGCGCAAAATCTAATCCTCAATTGACTTCAGCAATTAGTCGTATAAAGCTAGTAAATTCTGAGATATTGCAGTATCTTGCAGTGAAAAGTCACGAAGTTGACGTTATATATCTAGATCCAATGTTTGAACAAAAATTCAAGGCTCAAGTTAAAAAAGAAATGCAATATTGCCGCATTTTGACGCATAATATTGGAAATATCGATGATTTAGTTGCTACTTCGCTGCATTTTGCGCCAAAAGTGGTATTGAAAATCCCAAGCCTTATGCTAAAAGAAGTAGAGTCATGGAATATTAAGCCTAGTCATAAGATTACGGCCGGGAAAATCAATTATTTAGTTTTTATATCTCATTAAGATTCGGTTCATCTTCAATGTCTATATTATTAATATGGCATATAAGTTAAATAACGACGGAAACTTCGAAGCAGATATTTTTAATACGTATTATTACTATTATTTTAAGTTATGTACTAGAGTAATATTAAGCGCAATACTTTTTGCATTGGGAATTACAGCTTTTGCGATGATAGCAATTGCACCTCCGGTTGCAATTGGTGGGTTAATCATAACAGGGATAATTTGTAGCATGGTTGGAGCTTCTTCTTTATTTTCATCATTGAAAGAATTGTGGAGAAATATCAAATCAGTAGATTTGTTTAAAGGGTGTGATTTAAAAATAAATTGTGAAGATGGTAGAGAAGGTAAACGCCAACCATTTGATCCATTATCTGAATTTGTTCGTGGTGCTGTTTTTATAGATTATTCAAATGGTGGCAGAATAGTGCATGGCGGCATAGCCTATGGTGATGATTCAATTATTGCATCGCCAGGATCATCAACTAGATCTGATTCTGAGTCGTCATTTTCTCCAGCCAGTCAATAATTTCAATTGGCTTATTAATAGCATGATCATAATTTAATGCATCATAGTCATAATTAGGATCAATATAGCCGTACTTCGCAAAAATAGTTTTAGTATTTGCTGCTTTACCAGCAAAAATATCATTGTATGAATCGCCAATCAAAACACTATTTTCTGGTTTTATATTTAATTTTTGGCAAGCATAATGTACTGGCGCTGCATCAGGCTTTGGTTTTTCAGCAGTATCTCCTGACACGACGCAATCAAAATCATTAATATTTAAATTTTTAAGAAGAGGGTTGGTATAGCGCTCTAATTTATTGGTGATAATTCCCCATTTATAATTATTTTTTCTTAAATAATCTAATACATCAATCATGCCATTGAAAAATTTAGCTTCAGTGCCTAATATTCCCAAATAAATTTCACGGTATTGTTTTATTAGTCCATCAATCTTATTTTGGGGAACTTTATCTTTAAATATTTCTTTAACTATATTTTGTGATCCTAAAGATATATGCGGTAAAACATGAGTGACGTCTACTTCACTCTCACCATGGCTTACTAATAATGTATTAAGTGCAAGGTGAAGTTCAGATGCAGTATCAATTAGTGTCCCATCAAGATCAAAAAAAACAGTATTAATTTTTGGCATAAAGCATGTAGTTCACACTGATGTCATCAGAGGTAAAAAAGGTTTTGTTAAAAGGATTGTAATGAAGGCCTAAAGTTTCGCGAGTTTTTAATTTATTGTCACGCAGCCATTTATTTAGCTCGGATGGCTTAATAAATTTGCCATATTCATGGGTTCCACGTGGTAATAAACTTAAGATATATTCAGCACCAACTACGGCAAATAGAAAAGCTTTAGGGTTACGATTAATTGTTGAAACAAATAATGATCCGCCGGGTTTTAAAATTTGCTGGCATAAATTTATAATTTTTGTGGGATCTGGAACATGCTCAAGCATTTCCATGCAAGTGATAACATCAAAAGATTGCTGATTATTTTCGGCAAATTTTTCGAGATTTTCACAGATATAATCAATATTTAAATTATTCTTTGCAGCATGTTGTTGCGCAATTTTTATGCTGTCTTGTGCTAAATCAAGGCCAGTAGCAATGGCATCATTTTTAGCCAAGCTTTCAGTTAAAATACCGCCGCCACAACCAATATCTAAAACTTTTTTATTTTTTATCTCACAATTTTTAAGAATAAAAGAAAGTCTAAGAGGGTTAATTTTATGTAATGGCCACATAGGACCATCTTCATCCCACCAGGTTGAGCTTAGTTTATTAAACTTATTTATTTCATTGTCGTCGACGTTCATAATTACGCATAATTATAACATTATCTTTTTGCTTATTTAGAATTTTTTGTAATCGCTCAAGAGCAGCTTGGCTATCGTATTTTTCGTATAATTCAAAATTTTGTAATAAATTAAGTTCTTCTATTTGATTATCGCCTTGTTTTAAATTTTGTAAAATAT
>CAYGUI010000083.1:0-4939 GCA_964353115.1 uncultured Gammaproteobacteria bacterium | reverse complement strand
TTGGATACGTTATTTGAAAATTATAAAAAAAGTAATAAAAATTCAGCAGAAGAATTGGTTCGCATAATTAATAAAAAATTGCCTGCTAATTTTACTAATAATTTTGATTTATTTATTAAGGATTTAAATGACGATGATAAGCCATTAGCTACGCGCAAATCATCAGCTAAAGTTATAGAATTTTTAAATAATAATTTGTCAGAACTAATTGGAGGCTCTGCTGATTTAAGTGAGTCAAATGGAACTATTGCCAAAAATTCAAAAGTTATTAACCATGATAATTTTGCTGGTAATTATATTCACTACGGCGTACGTGAGTTTGGCATGTCAGCGATTATGAATGGTTTGGCGCTTCATGGTGGATTAATTCCTTATGGCGGAACTTTTTTAACTTTTCTTGATTATGCTCGTAATGCTGTGCGCATGAGTGCATTAATGAAACAACGAGTTATTTATATTTACTCTCACGATTCTATAGGTTTAGGAGAAGATGGACCAACACATCAGCCAATTGAGCATTTAACTATGTTACGTGCAACACCTAATATAGAAACTTGGCGTCCATGTGATAATGTTGAAACTGCAGTTGCATGGCGTGAAAGTGTGATGAGATTAGATGGGCCATCAGCTTTAATTTTGACACGACAAAATTTGAATCAAAATAAAAAATCAGCAGAGCAAATTAAAGATATAGAGCGCGGTGCTTATGTTTTGTCTGATTCTGATAAAATTGACTTAATTATTATTGCAACGGGCTCAGAAGTCGACTTAGCAGTATCAGCAGCACAAAAACTAAAAAATAAAATTAATATTAGAGTTGTGTCAATGCCATGTATGGAAAGATTTTTAGCGCAAGATATCGAATATCAACAAAAAATATTACCTAATAACATTAATAAACGAATTGCAATTGAGGCAGGAGCAAGTATGCCTTGGTATCGTTTTGTAGGATCTGCTGGAAAAATTTTAGCCATAGATAGTTTTGGTGTTTCAAGTCAGGGAGCTGATGCATTTAACTACTTTGGTTTTACAGTTGAACATTTGTGTGATTTAATAGATCAAATTTAGTAAATTTGGAGTATAAAATATATGGCGATTAAGGTTGCTATTAATGGCTACGGGCGTATTGGTAGAAATATTTTGCGTAGTTTATATTTATCGCAAAAGCATAAAGATAATTTAAAAATAGTAGCGATTAATGATTTGGGTGATGTTAATATCAATGCTCATTTAACTAAATTTGATACAACTCATGGTCAGTTTAGTAAAGATGTTAGTATCGATGGTCAAGATTTAGTTATTGACGGCGATCACATAAAAGTTTTAAGTGAGCGTGATCCAAGTAAGTTGCCATGGGCTGAATTAGATATTGATGTTGTATTTGAATGCACAGGTTTTTTTGCATCAAAAGATAAAGCTAGCAAACATTTAGAAGCAGGTGCTAAAAAAGTTTTGATTTCAGCTCCAGCTGGAGATGATGTTAAAACTATTGTTTATGGTGTGAATCATAATAGTTTAAATGATCATGACTTAATAGTTTCAAATGCTTCTTGTACTACTAATTGTCTTGCTCCGATAGTTAAGCCGTTGCATGACAAAATTGGTATTGAAACTGGTCTTATGAATACTATTCATGCTTATACTAATGATCAAGTTTTGACAGATGTTTATCATACTGATTTACGTCGTGCTCGTGCGGCAGCACATTCTATTATTCCAACTAAGACGGGCGCAGCCAAAGCAATTGGTTTAGTAATTCCAGATTTAGCTGGTAAATTAGATGGTTTTGCAACTCGCGTGCCAGTAATTAACGTGTCTTTAGTAGATTTAACTTTTAAACCTACAAGAGCAACTAATGTTGAAGAAGTTAATAACATTATAAAAGAAGCGAGTGATGGACCTTTGGGTGAAGTTTTAGGATTTAATTCTTTGCCATTAGTATCTACGGATTTTAATACTAATTCAAAATCTTCTATTTTTGATGCAACACAAACTAAAGTGTGTGGCGACCTAGTAAAAGTTCTTTCGTGGTACGATAACGAATGGGGCTTTTCTAATCGAATGTTAGATACAGCAAATCATATGTTCTCAAAATGAAAAACAAATTAATACCGTGGATAGTCTGTTTTGTTGCAGCGCTATTCTATTGCTATGAGTTTTTACTTCGCGTAGCTCCAACTGTAATGGTTGAAGATTTTCGTCGAGAATTTTTTCTAAACGGAAGTGGGATTGGTGTTTTGCTATCTTGCTATTCTTTTGCTTATACACCGATGCAGTTACCAGGGGGGCCCTTAATGGACTATTATGGTCCTCGTCGGTTGTTATTAATGTCTGTTATTCTCTGTTGTGTAGGATCATTGCTTATCCCATCGATAGTTAATGTTTATGTTTCTGGATTGTCTTTATTTCTAATTGGTATTGGCTCTGCTTTTGCTTTTGTTGGAGTTTTAAAGTTAGCAGTTAATTGGTTGCCGCATCGATACTTTTCATTAATTTCAGGTATAACTACCATGCTTGGGATGTTTGGAGCCATTTTTGGACAGCGGGCAATGAATGATGTTGTTATACATAAAGGTTGGCAGAGTGCCTGGATACTTTCAGGTGTTATAGGATTATTATTATTCTTTTTGGCATATTTATTTATTCATGATTGTCCTGAAAGTAAAAAGCAAAATAAGAGTATAAAAAATCATATAAATATTTTAGAGCCACTGAAAGAGTTCTTTCTATTGGTAAAAGGTAGCCCACAGTTTTTATTAAATGGAATTATTGGTGGACTATTATTTTTGCCTATTTCTGTTTTTGGCTCAGCCTGGGGTGTTGAATTTTTACGTTATGCCTTCTCTTATCCATATGAACTAGCTTCTGATTCAGTTCCTTTTGTTTTCGCAGGTCTTGCTGTTGGTGGCCCCTTAGCTGGTTGGGCTTCATCTTATTATAAAAAAACAAAAATTTTAATACAGATTAGCTCTGTTAGCTTATTGTTATTATTTTTAATGTTGATGTTTGTACAGAATATTTCTGTTAAATCGGTACAGCACTTATTATTTTTACTTGGTTTTTTCGTTGGCCCACAGGTATTAGTATTTGGACGTAGCGTTGCTTTATCTTCTAAAAAATTAGCGGGTAGTGCTGCAGCTAGTACAAATTTCTTAGTAATGATTCCAACGATGATTTACCCTATGCTGATAGGGGTAATTTTAGATTTTTGTGCTAAACAACGAGTTGAAGCCTTAAATCATTTTACAAGAATTGATTTTCAATATGCAGTCTCTATAATTCCACTATCATTATTAGTAGCTTTAATAATTTCATTTTTTATAACAGAACAGGAGGTCTCTGATGCTTAAAAATAGTCTTAAAATATTAGGTCTTTTCTTATCATTATCTATGTTTAATAACTCTTTTGCGTTGTCTGCAATGCGAGATATTACTGTACATAATGCGATAGTAAGAGCTGTGGCTCCAAGTATGAAAAATACAGCTGCATATATGGAAATTGAGAATACTGGTCGTGTTGACCATAAGTTGGTTTCAGTCTCTGCTAAAATTTGCTCCCATGCAATGCTTCATAAAACAGTTAATGAAAAAGGTGTTTTTAAAATGCAGCATATGGGTAAAACTAATATAGCAGCTAATAAAACATTAACTTTGGCTCCAGGCGGTAATCACATTATGCTTATGGGCCTTAAAAAACGATTAAAAATTGGTCAAGTTGTACCAATTGTCTTAAAGTTTGAAGATGGTAGCAAAATTAAAGTTGATGCCACAGTAAAAAATATAACTTAAAAATTAAATAAAGGATTTTATGCAGTCTCAAAATCTTTATCAATTCTCCTATCATGAATTATTACATCAATCAAATGGAAATATTGATTTAAAAAATTATAATATTGGTGTTTTATATTCTCATAAAGATTATGCAACGCAGAAGTATTATTTGTGTTCGCAAGCTATTTATTCTTGGGCTCAAGAGATAGCGAAGTATAAAGCTATGCAAGCAATATATTTTTCAGAGGAAAATATTGGATCCTTACAAAATGCTGAAACACAACTTGATTTATGTAGTGCAAGTTTAAATTATTGGAAGAGTGAAATAGATGCGATAGAAAAAATTCTAGCGAAAGACATGGAGGTCACTCATGGACCCAAACTAAGTGCTTCAGCAGCAGAGTTTATACCAGAATCAGTAAAAAAAGCAGAAGAGCAAAGAAAGAAAGAATCTGCCGACATTGAAAGAGTTCAGGGGAAATTAGAGTCTTATATTGAAGAGTTAAATGTAGATTTTGAAAGTCTTGAATCTCAAAAACAAAATTTTTTTAATAATTCATTGTCAGCAACAATAAAACATTTGGAAGAGCAAATATTAGCTGTGAAAGCAAAAATTGTTGCCAATTTTGTAAGACTTTTTAGTAGTGAACCTGAAATTAGAAATAAAATAGAAGGTGACTATGAGGCGCAGCGTGCTCAAATTTTTGATGCTGCTGCAGAGGACAAATTTGACGTAATAAAAAATGGAAAGATAATTGAGCTAGTAAAAAATGAGCAAGAAATAAGAAAAGGTATATTACAGAGTGAAAAACAAGAAAGATTGCCCCTAAATTTATTTAATAGCTATTTAAGAAATTATACCTACTTTGAAAAAGATGTTAAAAGACTAGGGGGGCTAAAAGGTCTTGAGTTTAAAAAAATAGAGCTTGAGTATGAAAAAAGTTTAAAAAAAATATCTGATCAAGATGTAATTAATTTTCGCGAACTAATTACTAAAGCTGAATTTAATATTGATGCCATTAGATATTTTTTATTTATATTGAAAAATAAAGAAGTTAGCGTTGAAAGTAGTAATTATGAAAATATGGTAGCTATTGCCAATAATTTCGTTGGCTACATGAATCATCACTTAAATAAAGATCAGCCAAGTATTATATCTGATGAAGAC
>CAYGUI010000082.1:0-5016 GCA_964353115.1 uncultured Gammaproteobacteria bacterium | reverse complement strand
AAGTAGGATGTTAGTTTACGTTTAGCTTCAAATTTATTTTGAGCTTTTATCAATAATTCTTTGCTAAAACTTAATTTTTTAAAATCAGGAGTTTTGAAATTACTCAACTCAAAATCACGTAAAAATTCATGAATAAAAACACCAAACTGCTTCGCATATAGCTCATTAAAAGATATTTTAAATTCGGCATTATCAGGGTTTTCCTCGGGTAATAATACATTATCAGGAAAATTAAAAGCATTATTGCGAAGAGTATAGCGACGAAGCAATCCATCCTGCTGGGTTTTGGAGCCTACTTGCTGGATTGCCGCGCCTGCTGTACAGGCTCGCAATGACAAAGAAATATCACCCACACCCCACATCAATCCAAGCAAACTATTAGCAGCAGGAGCTGCAAATTCTTCTTTTTCTTCTGAATACGTTAAATTAGCGGTTAAAAAACAATGGGTCTTGGCGCGCGTAACTGCAACGTATAATAATCTTAAGCTTTCATTCTTTTCATGATTTCTTTCAAGAAAATATAGAAAATCATAAAGTTTTGTATCATCATCTTTTGACATATAAAACGGTGCCATTAAAAGCCCATTTGTTTTAGGCATAACGAATTCACGTCTTAACAATAATGGCTTCTCAGGAGTTGGTGGGCGGCGCGCCAAAAATGGTAAAAAAACATAATCAAACTGCAGACCTTTTGATTTATGAATAGTCATTATTTGGATTGGACTATCAGATTTACTAATAGGATCAGCAAACGTTCTGTAAAGCTTCTCCTCTAATTTTTCAACTGTCAGTTCATTAGTAACATCAAGATTATTTAGTAAATTTAAATAAACTTTAATGTCACTAAAACTTTCAGGATACAACTCTTCGCCTAACAACAACTGCCAAGCTTTATGAGTTAATTCTGAAAGACTAACTCTACCGCGCCATTTCATAATTTGCGTAAAAACCTCGGAAAAATAAGTCAGATTATCATCTTCAATATTTTTTAAGTTATCCCAAATATGACCTTCACATATTGCTATTTCATGCAATTGATTCAAACTCAAACCGCACCATGGGGCACGCAAAATAGAAAACCACGCTATTCTGTCATCCAAATTCAAAATTGCTCGTGTAATACTAAAAATATCTTGAATATATGGCTTATCACCTAGGGTATCGATATCCGTCGCATGAAAATCGATATTATTTTCTTTAAATTGCTTAATTAATCCTGGCAGCTGATTTCGGCTTTGCACTAAAATAACTATCGACTTATTATCATCTGATTTTTTTATATTTTTTATTTTATCGATTATAAATAATATTTCATCGAGCATATCAGGAAAATAATCAACAAATACTCCATCTGTGTTATCAAGGCTATCATTTACCGCAATAGCTTGATCAAATTTTATGCTACCTAAAATTAAGTCATTATTCTTTGGCATAATGCTGTTAAAAACATTATTAACCCACGAAACTATATTATTTGTTGAGCGGAAATTGCAGTCTAATACTATATTTTCAAGTTTTAAATTATTAATTCCGTATTGAGATATTTCAAGAAAAATATTAACATCTGCCTGGCGAAATCGATAAATTGACTGCATCGGATCACCGACTAAGAATAAAGTCCGACCATCATTATATTCCCAACCAGCTGTTAATTTTTTTAATAAACTATATTGAGCCAAAGATGTATCTTGAAACTCATCGACCAACAAATGTTTTATTTTATAATCTAATATCAAAGACAAATCTGTCGGCTCATCCTCTTCTCCTAATGCCAAGTTAGCGCTTAGTGAATTTTCAACAAAATCAATTAACATGCGCTCTTTGAATATTATTTTAAGCTCTGACACTAAAATTGGCAGCACGTCAGTGATAATCTGTAATTTACCCCATAAGGCTGTAATATCCTCTTTATTAGGCAGTAATAATATTATTTGTGCGAGGCTTAAAAAATATTTTTCATTATTATTATTTATAATACTTTCAATAAAAGACCTTAACTCTTCTTTATAATTTTTATCTAAATCTTTAGAAAACCGCTTTCTAAAAGCTAATTTACTGCCTTTTTTAGTGCAAATTAAATTTATAAATTCTAGATAATCATCAATGTAAGAATCATCAAAATTCTTAAAAAAAACATTTATTTCTTTATAAAAAAAGTCATTTATATTATTTAAAATATTAATAGCCTGCTTTATAAAAAAATCTTTATCTTTCGCATAGAAAACATAAGGCAGCCATTGCTCACGAGTGGCCAACATGTGGCGGCATAAATTATTTATTAACAATCTATTGTTATCAAGCGCCAAGAAAAAATTCCTAGCTTCTTCATAAGCATATAATCGCTCAACAGCCTCTTGATATAAAAAACTTGGATTATCGGTAATTTTTACTTGCCCGCCAAGCTTTGATAATAACGGTGCAGAATTGGCAATTTTAGAACAAAGGCTATCAATAGTAATAATATTTAATCGATGCGGATTACTCAGTAAATCCCATTTATCATTACACTTATCTTCACGAATACGCGCTAATACCCGCGATTTCATCTCACTTGCAGCTTTCTTAGTAAAAGTGATTGCGACAATATTTTCCGGGTGCTCAACAAACTCTAATAATTTTAAAAATCTTCTAGTTAAAAGTTCAGTTTTACCCGAGCCTGCTGGGGCTTTAACAATAAATGATTTAGCAGGGTTAAGCGCCTCTTCACGCTTTTTTAAATCAACTATATTCATAAATTCGACATAAAGATTGTAAATTGCAGAATTGGCAACTAGAGCTATTTTTAGGTGCAACTTCAGCACAACCAGCTTGCGCTTCAGCTGCTAAGTTATTAATATTTTTTTGCCAGAAATCAGCAACATTATCCCAGGTTAGATTTCTATATTTTGCTTTATTAAGATCTAAAATATTTTTAACGCCTGGAAAATAATTATCAGCTCCGACGCCTAAATAGCTAATTTTTTTAACATTTACTTCAGCAAAGATTAGTGCAGCATAATCATTAGATTTTTCACTCAAAAAATATAACGGCAACTGAACATTAGAGATTCTTTCATCAAACCATTCGGTAAGACTAGCGGCACCAGTTTTATAATCAATGATTATTTTTTCGCCTGAAGCTAACTTATCGACTCGATCTAGTTTAATTTTAAAATTAAAACTATCTAACTCTATTAGCAGCTCTTGCTCAAGTTGTAAAACTTCAAATTTTGGTCGAGTTTTTTCAAGTTCAAGCCATTTTTGGCATATATTTTTAAGTCGCTTTTTTTCTAGCTCAACTACATTTTTAGTATAAAAAACTGGAAATTTTTTCTGTCTATATAAAATAGCAGTATTTATAGATTTATTTATTACTTCTTCAAGATTTTGCGAATTAGTTTCTAGTAATTTTTGCTGGGAATTAATTACTTTAAAAATATTTTCAAACACGCTATGAACTAAAATCCCCTGCTCCCAGTTTGGCAAGCCAAAATTTAGCGAATCGCTATTATAAAAAGCCTCAAGGCGTATTTCAGCAAAGGCGCGAAATGGACATGTTGCTTGTAAATTTAATAATCTTATCCCGTTTGTTATAGTATTGTGCGATATTTTCGGCCCAAAGTTATCTGATATTTTTTTAGTTAAAAAATTATTGGACTGGATTGCTTCGCTCAGCTTGTTGCTAACGCAACCGCTCGCTCGCAATGACGGCTCTACCTGTAATGGCTGCACTCCGTCATTCCCACGCACTCCGTCATTCCCACGCACTCCGTCATTCCCGCGAAGGCGGGAATCCAGATCAATCAAAGGACTAGGATCAACCTCAACCCCATCAATAACCTTAGAATAACTCGTGACAAATAAATCCGCTGAACTTTGTAGCCTATTTTGCATCTTACGAGAAAACTCTAACTCACGCTCACAGGACGAGTGCGGCATGTTATACGCGCGTTGAAGCTCTATTGGTAATAGCGGGTTTGGACTTGGTTTTGCTGGCCAATCCTCTGCATTTAACCCCATAAACCAAAGAGCACTGAATTTAATTCCTGCAGCCTCCAAAACACCTAAAACTTCTATTTTTGGATTGCTAGTTTCTATCTCAAATAAAACATCTGTTGCTATTTTATTAATTAATTTAAAGAATTTGGGGAAATTAATTTTATCGTAGATATTATTAATAATTAACAAATTATCTAAACCTAATTTAAATTTATTTAGTATTTGATACTCTTCACTAGATAAAATAATGTTTTCACAAAAACCAAAGTTTTCTAGAATTTGTTCAAATAATTTTAAAAAATAATCTATATTATTACTTTTATTATTTAACTCTATTTTTTTAAACTTACTTTCTTTATCAAATATTTTTACAAATAATTCTAAGCTTACTTCACGATAATAATTATCTTTAAAGTAATTAAAAGTATTATTGAATATTGCAAAGTACGGCGATATATCTAATATATTCAACTCTTATAATGATATTTTCTTGTAGTATAAAAACTTTAATAAAATTAAAATATTTTTAATAATTCCAATGTC
The DNA here is from genome assembly GCA_964353115.1 of uncultured Gammaproteobacteria bacterium. Taxonomy (GTDB): domain Bacteria; phylum Pseudomonadota; class Gammaproteobacteria; order JAGOUU01; family JAGOUU01; genus CAYGUI01. Next base: position 495 of record CAYGUI010000082.1, on the reverse strand, counting down.
TTTTAAAGCTGTACCACCAGAAATATTATAATCTTGACGATCTGAGAAATATTGCGCCAATACTTTTTTTATTTTCTCGCGATTTTTTAATAAATTTGGCGTTACTATCGCTACACTATCTTGTTTTTCAATAATAGCTTTTTGATATGCCCACGACACAGCTGCGTTTATTTCGTCATCAAAGGTTTGGAAGGTTTTAGCGCTACACTTCCCCGCGCTAAAAACCCCCGCGCCTTCGGCGCTGCCCCCTTTACAAAAGGGGGCGATAATTCCTAACTTATCAATAATCTTCTCTTGCAACGGCGTAATTTCATCAAAGCCGAATAAAATTATTTTATTAAACTTATTTTTAACATTACCTAAATTACTAAAAAAATCATGATAAAAATCCTGCAAGGTTATAAAATTACTGTCTTTACAGAATTTTAGATAATTATTTATTAATTCATTAAAACTTAATAATTCTTGCGTTAAATATTTTGCATTATTTAATAC
>CAYGUI010000081.1:0-5040 GCA_964353115.1 uncultured Gammaproteobacteria bacterium | reverse complement strand
TAGATAATTAAAAAAATTATATTAAGAAGAATTATCAAGGAAATATTATTAATTTTATTATGATTTTTTATATCAAAATAAATAGGGGCGTGGTTTTTTATACTAAAATTACCCAGTTTTTGGTTATAAAATATATCGTTGTAATGTCCTGAATTATTTATATAAATATTTTTATTAATTTTATTTAAATCTTTTATTAAATTATTTAAATTTAAATATATTTTCCAGTTATATTCACAAATGCCAAAAGCTTGATCTAAAATTTCATCTAAATAACATAGTTTTAATATTATAAAATCTTTGGTTTTTTTATTAAAATTAATTAATTTATTTTCTTTATTATTTATTTCATATATTTCAAAGCCGGATATTATAGGATCATGAAGTCGTGCCAGCTGATATCGAAATTCTGGTAATAAGTGATGTCGTGAGACTGGTCCTGAGCGGATAAAATTTATAAAGATTTTTGAGTTTGCAATAATGCTCAATTTCTCAGCTAATTGAGATTTTGTATTTTCAAGAGCAATATTTAGATTATTATCATTTTCTATTTTGTTGTATTGATAAGAATTATATAAAGATAGTGCAGAAATTATGATTAACAATATGATTAAAATAGCAAAAATATTATTAATTTTATAATTAAAATTTAATCGTTTTTTGAGTTTAATATTGTAGTTTTTAATTTTATCCATTTTATATTGTTTTCGTGATACTGCTTCTCGCTGATATTATCGAGAAATTTAAATTTTTTAAATATTTCTTGGTCTTTAATGTTTATATCAAGAGGTGACAAATAAAAATCATTGTTTTGCATAATTTCTTGCGCTTTTTTTGATAATAAGACTTTTGTTGCACACATAGTAGATTGATAATCATTTAGGTGCGCCAAAATATCATAAGTTATTCTTGAATATTCAGGATCAGTCTGAAACTTAAAATTATGATGTTTTTTGATATTTTCTATTGCATCGCCAGCCCAAATAAATGCTGCAGTAAAATCACCTTGCTGATAAATTTTATTGTAGCCATTGGTAATATATAAATTTTTGTAATTTATATTTTTATTATATTTTTTAAGTATTTTAATTCCCGTTGGCCCTTCAATTGGATCATCTAAAATAATATATTTTGCAGAATTATTTATTTCTAGTCGAGAGTATAAAATCCCACTAACAGTTAATCCATAAATATAAAAATTATCCGGATAATTAGCTCTCAAAAGATTATTTTTAATAATACCAAGATAATTATCAGTAATGTATTTAAGACTAGATTTATTTAACTTAATTTCAGATTTTATTAAATTAGCAATAGTATTGGAAAAAATAACTATATCGTAAGTATTTTTATATAATTTTATTCGATCTAAAAATTCATTGTCAGAATAATAACTGTCGATGGATAAGTTAATTTTACAAGATTTTTTTACTAAGTTTTGAATTTGAGGGTTATTTGCATATCCCCACCAGCTTAAAATATTTACTGTATTAGCAAATGTCGATGATTTTATTAGAAATCCGAGAAAAATAAGTACTGCATATCTCATGCTATACTATTTTATTATTATATTTACTTTTTGGGTACTTTATTTTGCGAGTTTTAGGTGGAATTTTACTATGTATTGGCACGTCGATTGGTGGCGCTATTCTTGGTTTGCCAATAGCAACGGCGCACGGTGGTTTTATCGCCTCTAGTTTTTATATTATATCTTGCTGGGCGATTATGACATGGGGTGCGTATTTAATTCTAAGAATTAATTTGACTATGCCTGCGGGCTCAAATTTAATTTCCATGGCTAAAAAGACATTGGGAGTTCCCGGTGCTTTGGTGACTTGGATAGTTTATTTAGTTTTATTATATACATTAGTTTGTGCCTATTTATCGGGCGGGGCAGATGTTACAGCAAATTTACTTAAATTTATTAATATTGAACTGCCGCATTGGCAAGATTTAGGACTGTTTTTTGTTATTGTTGGCAGCGTAGTTGCGCTTGGTATTAAAAGTGTTGATTTAGTTAATCGATTTATTATGTTGCTTAAGATGGGTGCATTAATATTTTTAATATTTTTTAGTATGTTCTTTATCAATACTAAAAACTTAGTTTCTCACAATGATTTTTGGGCATTAACTAAAACTTTTACTGTAATAATTACTTCTTTTGGTTATGCCATAATTATTCCAAGTTTGAGGGTGTATTTAAATAGTGATGAAAAAAAATTAAAACTTGTAGTTTTTTTTGGTAGTTTTATACCGCTTATTATTTATTTATTGTGGGAAGCAATAATTTTTGGCTTGGTGCCACCAGATAAATTATTAACCATGGCTTCACATGATGCCATGCCGAGTGAATTATTGGCAGTTATTAGCTCAAGTGTTAATAGCGAAATTATTATAACGGCAGCTAATATTTTTATGGCAGTAACAGTTTTTACTTCTTTTTTTGGTGTGTCAGTATCGTTGCTAGATTTTTTACGTGACGGCCTTCAATCTAAAGTCAAAAAAGATAAATTAAAATCTACATCTTTTATCATTGGATTTTTACCGCCGATATTAATTGCTTTGTACTTTCCTCGGCTATTTCAAGTAGGTCTTAGTTTTGCCGGAATAGCAGTTATTATTTTGTTAATTATTTTGCCGGTGATGATGTATTGTAAATCTGATAAATAACTCATTGATATATCATTAAAATTTTGGAAGTATTTAAAATTTGTACTATTATCATTAAGTAAATACTAAAAAAGGAATTTATTATGAAAAAAACATTAAAGTTAGGTTTAACTTGTACAGTTGTTTTGGCCATCTCTTCATGCGGTTTAATTGGTTTAGGTGGTTCAAAAGGTAATAATCCATGTGATGGTCTAGCTATTGGTGAAACGGTTCCAGGCGAAGCCGGAACTGTTGTTAAACTTCCAGAAGATAATGGTGGAGTATGTGTTATTGGTGCTACTGATGATATTGGAACTGATGGATCTACTGATAATGCTAACACTTTATGTGCCGCGCTTACTGTTGGCAGTGGAGAAGGTTGGTATGCTCCAGCATTAGCTGATCTGCTTGCCTTAATACCTGGAGCTAACGGACCATGGGGCTCTACACGAGGAGCTTTTGAGTACCTTGTAACAGAAGATACTGATTCGGTAGGTTGTCGAGGCTCTGATTCATCTGCAGTTCTATGCGGAAGTGCTTCTCATACTGTAACGGATAGTACTGGTGCACCAAAAGCTGATTTCAGAATTTGGTGCTGGAAAAATTTAGAGTAACAGAGTTTAGGCTACCAAACCTTAATAGCTTCACCATGAAACAACTCCTCAGATTTTTTAAGAACTTCTGGGGAGTTCATGGCTTGAGCTAATTTCTTATATTTTTCTTCTAATTTATTTTTGTCTTGCACAACTATTAAATTTACATACGGCGAGTCTTTGCTTTCAATAAATAAAGCATCTTTACTTGGTAATAAACCCGCGCCAAGAGCATAGTTAGTATTAATTGCTGCAAGAGATGCATCGGGAAGTAAGCGTGGGATCATTGCGGCATCTACTTCTTCGATATCTAATTTTTTAGGATTGTAAACAATATCTTTTTTAGTTGAGTTTACATTATTTCTATCTTTTAATTTTATTAATCCAGAGCCTTCTAATAATAATAATGCGCGTGCTTCGTTACTCGGATCATTAGGGATGATTACAACAGCATCATCATGAATTTCTTGTAATTTATTAATTTTTTTAGAATACAAACCCATTGGATAAATAAAAGTTTTGCTAATAACTGCAAATCTATAACCAAAATTATTTGTGGCGCTAGTTAAGTAAGCTTGATGTTGGAACATATTAGCGTCAATCACGCCTTCATCTAGAGCTCTATTAGGCTCAGAGTAATCAGTAAAAGTTTTAATAACAATGGTTAAATTGTATTGTTTATGAGCGATTGATTGCGCTACTTCAGCCAATTGCGCTTCTGGTCCTGCGATAACACCTAAAACAACGGTATTATTATCAGATTTATGCTGGCAGGAAGATAACAAGAATATGTTAAGTAATAAAAGAGCTTTAAGAATTTTTTTCATATTTTCTGTTTAAAATAAAATCGCTAATTGATTGAACGGCTTGGACCAATATTATAATCAATAAAACAGTAATAGCCATAATATAATTATCAAATCTTAGATAACCATAATTGTATGCTATAGCTCCAAGACCACCACCACCGATTACCCCAGCCATTGCGGTATAACTTATTAATGAAATAATCATTAAAGTAATGCCGCTGATAATGCTTTTTTGCGCTTCAGGGATTATTATTTTAAACAAAATTTGTAAATTCGATGCACCCATGCTAATTCCAGCTTCAATTAATCCAGAATTTACTTCTAATAAGCTAGTTTCAAAAATGCGTGCAAAAAATGGAATGCTTGCCAACGATAGTGGCACACATGCAGCTAATGTTCCAATCGAAGTACCAACTAACAATCGTGTTAGTGGAATTAGGAAGATCATTAAAATTACAAAGGGCAGTGAGCGCATAATGTTAATAACTATGCTCAAAAATTGATATAAAAATTTATTTTTTTGTGCTGGGAAATAGCTAGCAGAATTTATAATATATAAGATTGAACCCAAGGTACCACCAAAAATTACCGCGATAATTCCCGGTAAAAAAGTCATTAATAAAGTTTCTAAAATGGCGCTTAAAATTTCTTGGGACATGATGATTTTTTTATATTTATAAATATCCTACAATTTCACTGGCAACTTCTTGTTCTGCCAGAATTTTAATTAAACTTTCTAAATTTATATGATCTTTATTATTAATATTGCTAATTTTAACCAGCATAGTCCCAATAATTTCCTGAAACTTGTGGCCAATCGTTTTGATATCAGCTTGTAAAATATTAAACTCAATATCATATTCTTTTTGAATATTAAAAATAATGGGTTTAATTGCCGCATTATGCAGAAAAGACAGTTTTATTAACGGATCTAAATTATCAGCATAATTAAGTTGTATTTTATCTAAAATATTATCCGGTAAATTAAC
>CAYGUI010000080.1:0-5181 GCA_964353115.1 uncultured Gammaproteobacteria bacterium | reverse complement strand
GGGGTATAATATCATGTTTTTTATAATAAAATAAAGAGGATAGCATGCCGTTATTAGCAGGAATTGAAGCTGGCGGAACCAAAATAATCGCAGGAATTGGCGATGAATTGGGCAATATTTTAGAAGAATACAGCATACCAACTAATCATCCTGATATTTCTCTCACAGAAATAATTAGCTGGCTAGAAGAAGCACAAAAAAAATACGGCAAGTTCGATGCTATGGGCTTAGGATTTTTTGGCGCACTTGATCCGCACAAAGGCTCGCCAACTTACGGACATGTTACTAGTACTCCAAAGCTTGATTGGCGCAATACCGATGTTGTATCACGCATGAAAAAACATTTTAATATTCCGATGGAATTTGATACTGATGTTAATGCTGCCGCCTTAGGTGAGTATTATTGGGGACACGGCCAAGACTTAGATAATTTTATTTATATTACTATCGGAACTGGTATTGGTGCTGGAATTATGGCAAATGGTAAATTATTACACGGTGCTATGCACCCGGAAGCCGGGCATCAATTTATTTATCAAGATAAAAATCTTGATCCGTTTGACGGAATTTGTCCATATCATAATAATTGCTGGGAAGGACTAGCTTGTGGCCCTGCTATGCAACAACGATGGAATGTAAACTCTGCACGTGATTTAGCGCATGATCATGAAGCGTGGGATTTAGAAGCAAAATATATTAGTTATGGTCTTGCAAATCTTTGCTGCGTATTATCACCGAAAAAATTTATTTTAGGCGGTGGTGTAATGAGCGCACAGAATATTATTAATAAAATTCGTCAAGAATTTGCACTTAGAATTAATAATTACCTTGAAAATAATTATATGAATGATTTAGAAAATTTTATTGTAGAGCCAAAGCTTGGCAGGCAAGCAGGCCTTTGTGGGGCCATTGCACTCGCCTGTCATGCTCTTGAGTGTCAAGCTTTAGAGGCTTAGCTAGATTTACCTGGAGCTGGAGCACCACCTACAGGTGTAAAGCCTTCCTCACTTCCAGCGTCAGATGATACAGGACTTGACGCAGCAGCTTCTGGTGTTGTAGCTGGCGCAGCTCGCGGTGCAGTTAAACGATGACTTAAAGCTTTGAATGCTGAAGGAATAATAGCTGCTACTCCTAATAAAGCTCCTGTGGCAGCAATACCAGCTCCTGTTGCAAGCTCATTAACTCCTGCATTATCGTCAGATGGATGTGATGAGTGTAAATTTTTCATTACTATTGCTTGAATTTTTACTCCTGCAGCAACACATACAGCACCACCAGATAAAACTAAAGAATAAAATGAACCATTATAAAATAAATTTTTTGCTCTATCTAAAGGACTAAACATATGGTATTACCTCCGTATAATTAATAAAAATACCAGTATATAATCAATTAGGCGAAGCAGCAAACAACGATTCAATTACTCCTGATTCTTCATTTAATTTTTTATAATACTCATCAATTAATAATTCCATTTCTTCATCTTTTAAAGGACAATGTTCCTCTATGTATTGATATAACTCCTCAAATATATCGCGACACTCTTGTTCCTTCGAAGGATTGTCAATAATCTCCATAATAATAGATGTCTTATCTAAAACTAAAAAAACCGTCTTTATCTTTTTTGAATGCTCAAACATCATTAATGATAAAAGGCTAGATCTATCCTTATCAATATTTTCTGGCATATGATTATATTCAGCATCATGACGAACTATATCATCTTTATCATACTGTTTTTTTATTTGTGAATTACTAAAAACATATTCCAGCACTTTTAAATTTTCTTTAATCTCTTTTAAAGATGTGACTTTTTTACCAACAACTAACTCATCATCTATTTTTTTTAAATATTCTTCTTGCAGACATTTAAGCTCACCCCTATCTTCTTGCGATACAAAGTCCTTTTTAATACATTCAATTAAGCCCTCATATCGAGCAATGGCTTCTTTAATTTTAGAAAAATCTTCAATTACTTCTAAAATAGCATCTATTTGGTAACAAATTGAGCAAACAACCTTTAACCGTTTTGAATAATTATAAATACTAATAGACAAAGGACTGTCTCGACCATCATCTATATTTTTAGGAATTGAATGATCTTCTATATTTCCACTCATTACGTCATCACAATCATACTGCTTTCTTACACTTAAGTTATTAAATCCGTACTGTAAAATTTTTAATTCTTTTTTAATTTCTTCATGATTTTTAATAAAATATTCATGACGTTCGCTTGCTAACATACTACTACCTCTTATTTTTATTATTTTTTTACTGTCGAACCAATCTAAAATTATTTTCAATTTTAAATTCTTTATTTGTCGTCCGATAAGGGTTTATATCAACACCTCCGCGACGTGTGTAGCATCCATAAACTGTTAATTCTTGCGGCGCACATTTGCGCATAATATCAACAAAGATCCTTTCAATACATTGCTCATGAAATTCATCATGATTACGGCATGAAACTATATATTTTAATAATCCTTCGTGATCTATTTTTAAGCCAGTGTAGCTAATTTGTAGGCTCGCCCAATCAGGCTGTTTTGTGACTAAACAATTAGATTTTAATAAGTTACTGCATAAAACTTCAGAAATCACTTGATCATTATGCTGCTGATCTAAACCTAATAAATCTGGATTAATATTATATTCGTTGCACTCGATATCAAGATCATCAATATTTTGACCGGCAAAATTTAATTCAAGATTTAATAATTCCGGATTATTTAAATCAAATAATTTAATTTCGGCATTATCACCCAGTTTTTCTGATATGTCTTTTTTTATAGTATTTAACAATTCAGTTTTATCTTCAAATTTCGTATTATTTAAGCTATTAAAATAAAGCTTCATTGATTTTGATTCGATAATAAATTTCGATGAACAGTCATAAACAATATTAGCAAGCGCAACTTGTGGCTTGCCTTTAGCATTAAGCCAAGAAACCTCGTAATGGTTCCAAGTATCGATTCCATAAAAAGGTAAATTATTATCATCAACTCCAATTTCCGCCCTTTTGAGAGCACGTGGGATCGGGTATAATTTATCGGGATTGTATGAAGAGTCGTATGACGACTTCTGTCCTAACTCTAATTTAGACATAATATTATAAATGACTGATTTTAAAACAACTTTTAATTTAGGTGACGTGGAATTAAAGAAAGTTGACATTCTATATGATGGACATTTCCGTGTCAATCAATATGATTTTTGCCACAAAAAATTTGATGGTAGCGAAGCCTCTTCAGTTATCCGCGAGGTCTTTTATCGCGATCCGTGCATCGCTATTATTTTTTATGATCCAAAATTAGACAACGTTGTCTTGATTGAAGAATTTCGTGCTGGAGCTTTTGCTTATGAAAAATCTCCCTATTCCCCATGGTTAATCCAAATAGTCGCTGGAGTTATTGATGATGGCGAAAACCCTGATGATGCTGCGCATCGCGAGGCCAAAGAAGAAGCCGGACTAACAGTTGAAAAACTTATTCCAATTCACCAATATTTTTCAACTCCAGGTGGCTCTAATGAATTTGTTTATCTTTATTGCGGCATAGTAGATAGTAGCAATGCCGGCGGCATTTTTGGGATGGAAGATGAAAACGAAGACATTAAAGTCCACGTTATAAAATCAGAGCAACTATTTTCGGCTCTTGAAAATAATAAACTGTCCAACGCCACAACCATTATTGCGGCTCAGTGGCTGGAAAAAAATATTACTCGACTCCGTGCGGAAGCTTAAGATAATACTGTGATTGCATTTCAATAAGTCGACTTTTTGTTCGTTCAAATTCTAAATTTAAACTATCATCTTTATATAGCTCATCAATATTAACAGCAAAATTTGCGACTAATTTTACTTTATATAAATATAACTCATCAATTAAATTAACAAATCGGCGTATACTCGCTAAATTTTGATCAGACATTTTAGGCACATCAGAAATAATAACAATATTATATATTTGTGCAATTTCTATATAATCTTTGACCGCTCGATTAGTTTCACATATTTCATGAAAATCTACCCACAGAACTTTATCTGAAAAACCATTGGTTTTAATTTTTCGATCATTAATTAAAATACTTTGATTAAAATTTATGTTTAATACAGCAAATTTATTAAATAACTCTTCGCATTTGCAATGATCATTAAAATAAAATACTTCAGAATTTTCCAAATTTCTTAATCGATAATCTTGTGGCGATAATAACTCAACTACTTTATTATTGTTTTTTAATAATTCAATTGCCGGTAAAAATTGCGATCTTTGTAAGCCGTTTTTGTATAAATCATCTGGCTTAATATTAGACGTGGTAATTAAAATAATATTATTTTTATTTAACTGCTCTAATAGATTAGCCAATAACATGGCATCAGTAATATCTGTCACCATAAATTCATCAAGACATAAAATTTTATATTTTTTAGCAAAATTTTTTATAATCTTTTCTAATGGGTTTTTAGTTCCTTGATATTCTTTTAAATTATTATGCACAAACTGCATAAAACTATGAAAATGAGTATGGTAAAGATTTTGATATCCTAAGTCTTGATAAGCTTTAATAAATAAATTAATTAGAAAACTTTTTCCACGGCCAACTGGGCCAAAGAGGTAGAGGCCTTGTATTTTTTGTTTTGGTTGAAGAAAAGCAAAAAACCCCCTGGCGCTAAAGCGCCTTCCCCCTTTATGAAAGGGGGAATCAGTTCTCCCCTTTTGTAAAGGGGAGATGTCGCCGTAGGTTGCTTGCATGTTAAGCAACGAGGGGTTTTTCCCAACCAATCCCCATAAAACTCCATCAAGCTCATTAATTATTGCTATCTGTGCCTGATCTTCAGTAAAATCTGACTTTTCTAATTGTTTATAATATTCACGTAAAATTATGTCCATAAATCAAAAACCAAAATTACCAAAAAGCGCCAAGATTACTTTAGCATGTTGTATTACTATCGTCATTTTAATTTTTAGTTTTACTATACTTAATCATGGCTGATAAAGATGGTAAAAATTTTAAGGATTTAATTCAAGGGGTTAAGCCGTTAAAAAATAGTAATAAAGTATATTTCCGTAATAATGATAATAATTTTCTGGATTCCCGCCTGCGCGGGAATGACGAACAGAGACACGGAAATGACTGCCTGCGCGGGAATGCGCATCCCAGCGAAGAGCTTTATTC
>CAYGUI010000079.1:0-5267 GCA_964353115.1 uncultured Gammaproteobacteria bacterium | reverse complement strand
GATTTAGATGACAAAGAAGAACTTAAAAAAATAAAAAAAGAAGAAAAAGCTAACAAAAAAAACAAAAATAATATAAATCAAAATAACAATAACAAAAGAATTTTTATTATTGATTTTGATGGCGATATTAAGGCTTCTGCTGTTACTGAGCTTAAGAAAAAAATAAATAGTATTTTATTATTAGCTAAAGATTCTGATGAAGTCTTGTTGCGCTTAGAAAGTCCTGGTGGCATGGCTCATGCTTATGGTCTTGCTGCTTGCGAATTAGCACGCTTACGCGAAAGAAATATTAATTTAACTATTGCCGTTGATAAAGTTGCTGCTAGTGGTGGCTACATGATGGCATGCGTTGCTAATAAAATTATTTCATCACCTTTTGCCATTATTGGATCAATTGGCGTTGTTGCACAGTTACCAAATTTTAACCGTTGGCTTAAAAACCATGATGTCGAGTTTGAGCAGTTTACTGCGGGAGAATATAAACGTACGGTAACGATGTTTGGTGAAAATACTAAAGAAGGTCGTCGTAAGTTCCAAGAGGAGCTTGAGGAAATGCATGTATTGTTTAAGCAATTTATTAGCAAATTTCGTCCACAAGTTGATATCGATAAGATTGCAACTGGTGAGCATTGGTATGCTGAAGATGCATTAAAACTAAATTTAGTGGATAAATTAGAAACTTCTGATAATTATTTATTAAATCTTTGTCAAAATAATAATGTATTTTTAATTAAATGCGATAAAAAACAAAAGCTGGCACAAAAATTAGCAGAAGGAACTTCTGCAGTGTTTGAAGAGTTTAGAGCTTTTTTATCAAAGTAAATTTTATTTATATTTTCTGGATTCCCGCCTTCGCGGGAATGACGTAAGATTCGCGGGAGCGCGAAGCCAGGCGCAGCCAATGACGAATGAATTGACAAAATTTTTACAGCCACTTTTTCATTTTAACCTGCAAATCTTTCATCGCCTTTTTTCTAATCTGGCAGATTCTCGACTCACTCACCCCCAAACGCTCACCAATCTCACGAAGATTAATATCTTCGGTATAATACCAATTAACAATATTACGCTCTATTTCTGGCAAAGCACCGATCTCAACTGATAAATCGTTAAAAAAAGATTCGCGCTGCAGCTTATCTAAAGTTTCTTCCCCACTAAAATCAATATCTAAAAAATCATCAATAGCAGAGATATCTTCAATAATCGAAATTTTGCAAGAATTTAAAGTATGCAATAATTTTCCAAGCTCATCATGTGATATTTTTAAATATTTACTAAGCTCAGCAAAAGTAGGCTCACGACCATTTTTATCAGCCAGATTCTTTTTAGCCTCAGAAATCATGCGTGATAATTTATATGTTGAGCGCGGAGCCCAATCAACTCGTCGCACTTCGTCGAGTATTGCGCCATGAATACGAATATTTGCATAGGTATTAAAGCTGGCACCTTTATCTGCATCATAATTTTTATAAGCTTCTAAAAAACCAATAACCCCAGCCTGTACCAAATCCTCAATTTGCAGACTATTCTCAGGGACTTTGCGCCGCACGCTATATGCTATTTTTTTTATAATTGTTAGATGCTCTTCATATGATCTGGTCAGATCCGTTTTAAGATTATTGGCGTGTCCCATAAAATACTCCTATTAACTTCAAATGTTCCTTATATATAAATTTTAGAGTATATAACTTAAAAACTTAAATTAATTTCTTTTATGCCACCTAGCTTTATTTGCTAAGATATTGGAATTAGGAACAAAACGGAGCTTACAAAAAAATGACTAGCAAAATTATGCCAACATACAATCCGCTTCCAATTTCTATAGAGCATGGAGAAGGAGCATGGGTTTATGATCAAAATAAAAACAAGTACTTAGATTTATTTGCCGGCATAGCGGTTTCTTGCCTTGGTCATGCTCATCCTAAAATAATTCAAGCAATTACCGAGCAAGCCAAAAAAGTTATTCATACCTCAAACGTATTGACAGTTCCACAGCAACAAGAATTTGCCGAAACAATTACCCGTGTATCACAAATGGACCAAGTCTTTTTTTGTAATTCAGGAGCTGAAGCCACTGAAACCGCAATAAAAGTAGCAAGAATGTATGGGCATAATAACAACATAGAAAATCCAACTATCATAGTCGCCGATAAAGCCTTTCATGGTCGCACCATGGCAGCAATTACCGCAAGCGGCAGTAGAAAAGTTCAGGCTGGATTTGAGCCACTGTTACCTGGCTTTATACGCGTACCATACGATGACTTAAAATCTATTGAAGAATTATCAGATAATCCGAATATTGTTGCTATTATGATCGAGCCAATTCAAGGGGAAGGCGGAATAAAAATCCCTAACGATAATTACTTACCAGGTATTCGCAAAATTTGTGATGAAAATAACTGGCTTATGATTCTTGATGAAGTCCAAACAGGTATTGGAAGAACTGGAGAATGGTTTGCTTGGCAGCATTATAAAGATGCTAAACCAGATGTTATGCCACTCGCCAAATCTTTAGGTGGCGGAGTGCCAATTGGCGCTTGTGTTGTTGCAGGAAAGGCCTGCGATTTACTTAAAGTTGGCAATCACGGCTCAACCTTTGGTGGCAATCCACTTTGTTGCCATGTGGGAAATACTGTATTAAGAGAAATTGAAGATAGCGCTTTAGTAGCTCATAGCCAAGAAATTGGTCAATATTTATTAGAAAAATTAAAAACTAAATTGGCAAATAAACCAAATGTCGTTGATATACGCGGCAAAGGTTTAATGATAGGAGTTGAACTTAATCGTGAGTGCCGCGATATTTTAATGATCGGGTTAAAACACGGTATTTTATTTAATATAACTGCATTAAATACCATTCGCATTGTTCCACCATTAATTTTAACTAAAGAGCAAGTTGATTTTGCAGTTGATGCCTTAGCGAGGTCTATTGATGAATTCGGATAATCAAAACATAAAAATAGAAATTAAAAATTATATTGGTATCATCACACTTGATCGCCAAGATGCATTAAACGCATTAAGCGCGCAAATGATTTTTGATTTAAAAACCATAATAAATTCCTGGCAGGACAATGATAATATAAAAATTATCGTCCTAAATTCTACCAATCCGCGTGCATTTTGTGCAGGTGGTGACTTAAAAAATTTGTATCAACTAGCGATAAAAAATAATGATGATCCCTCCAAAATGTTTTTTGGCTCAGAATATGAGTTAGATACAAATATTTTTAGCTCAAAAAAACCAATTATTGCTTTAACTCATGGCATTACGATGGGTGGCGGCGTTGGCTTATCAACCAATGCTCAATTTTGTGTTGCAGCACCAGATCTTTGCTGGGCCATGCCTGAAACTTCAATTGGTTTTTTCCCTGATGCTGGGGCCAGTTATTTTTTATCGCGCGTTAAAAATAATTTGGGATTTTATATTGGATTATCAGGATGCAAATTAAATGCCATTGAAGCATTATATTGCGGATTAACTAATTATGTTATCGAGAAAAAAGACTTTGCAAAAATAATAGATAATCTAACAACCGATCCAGATCAAGATATAAATAATTTATTAACTAAATATACTGTCGAAAATATCCAAGATTTAAATCTGCCAAATAATATTAAGCAATACGAAAATATTGATATTAAAAAATTTAAACAAAAATTATCACACTTATCTCCAACCAGCCTTGCTGTAACTGAAAAATTAATCACTATGGGGCAAAATTTATCCTTTAAAGAATGCATAGAATTAGAAACCAAAGTTGCTGCGCAGTTTTTACAGATGCCAGATTTTTATGAAGGAATACGCGCTAAAATGATCGATAAAGATAATAACCCTAAATGGACAGAAAATAAAATTGCTGAATTTGCATGTTTGAATTAATTAAGACACTAAGCACTCGCTTTATTTTTACACGTCATAAAAATGGCTTTATAAATTTTATCGCCTTGATGTCAATTTGCGGCATAATTTTGGGCATTACTGCACTTAGCACGACTATGTCAGTGGTAAACGGCTTTGACATTACTGTGCGAGAGAAATTATTAAGTGCTATTCCGCATATCACTGTAGAACTTTATGAAAATAACAATGATTTGGATATTGAGAATATTTTAAAAAATAATCCTGATATCTTAGAATCATATCCGCTTATTCAAAAGCCGTTGATGGTTTTAGAAAATAACAAAATTCAGTTGTTATACGCTAATGCCCTGCCAGAAAAGTATTTGCAGGAGAAAATTAAAGGGTTTGAAATGCTGGGTTCCCGCCTTCGTGGGAGCGGCATTATAATCAGCAGTCAGGCTGCAGAAAATTTAAATAAAACTATTGGCGATAGTTTAACCTTTGCTATCGATAAAAATAAATTTGAAAAAATAAAAATTAGTGGCATTTTTAAAAATAACGACACTATAACTGAAAAACTTGCGTTACTAAGTACTAATACTGCAAAAAAATTCGGCATATCATCACAATATCCAACTTATGCAATTTATAGCAAAAATCCACTTAACATGACCAATTTGACTAATTATTTAGACGAAAAGATCGGTGATTATGGCTTAGTTACTACTTGGCAGCAGTATTTTGCTGGTTATTTTGAATCGCTACAATATACTAAAAATATTTTATTTTTAATGCTTGGAATAATAATTTTAGTTGCAGCGTTTAATTTATTGGCAACTTTAATCATGATAGTGACTGAAAAATATTCTGACATTGCCATTTTGCGCGTGCTTGGAATTAGCAAAAAAGTAATTTTTTGTATTTTTACCATGCAAGGAATTTTATTGACTACTGTTGGAATAATTTTGGGGATTATTAGTGGCTTATTATTAACTAATAATATTAATTATTTTATAAAATTAATCAGCAAATTATCTGGCCATAATTTAATTAATCAAGCGGTATATATCGTCGATTATTTGCCAACAAAATTTTCCTGGCATGAAGTTTGGGTTATCGTCGGGTTTACTTTATTTTTTGCTATTCTCGCAACATTATATCCAGCATGGCATGCGTGTAATAAGAAGATTGCTGAGGTTTAGCCGCTACGTTCTTATACCCCCTTATTAAAGGGGGTCGGCGCGCCAGCGCCGGGGGGTTTTTCCCTCCAAACGCGCCAGCGCCGGGGGGTTTTTCCCTCCAAACGCGCCAGCGCCGGGGGGTTTTTCCCTCCAAACGCGCCAGCGCCGGGGGGTTTTTCCCTCCAAACGCGCCAGCGCCGGGGGGTTTTTCCCTCCAAACGCGCCAGCGCCGGGGGGTTTTT
>CAYGUI010000078.1:0-5443 GCA_964353115.1 uncultured Gammaproteobacteria bacterium | reverse complement strand
GCTAAAAAGTTTAGAAAAAAAATTAGCGACTTTGCAGCAAGATATTAAAAATATCGATGAAGAGTTAGTAGTTTTGAGTCAAGATGCAGTAAAAAATAACGATAAAATTGTAGAGATACAAAAGATTCGCGACAATCTTGAAGAGCAATATTCAGTTGATGAAAAATTGTGGGTTGAGGTTAGTGAGTTTTTGGATGGGGTGTGATTTTTACTAAAACCCCCGCACCTTCGGTGCTGCCCCCTTTAATAAGGGGGCTATAATCTCCCCTTTTGTAAAGGGGATATGTCGGCTCAGCCGACAGAGGGGTTTTTTCTAAACTGCAAGCTCAATCCCCTCACTTGCAACTTTAACTAAAGTATCAATTTCATCTTCAGTAATAACATACGGTGGCATAAAATAAATGGTGTTTCCGAGTGGACGCAGTAAAACACCATTTTTTAAACCATGCTTATAAACTTCAATTCCACGACGCTCTTGCCACGGATATTCTATGCGATTTTTTTTATCTTTAATCATTTCAATAGCACAAATCATTCCTGTTTGGCGTACTTCATAAATATTATTATGATTATTAAAATCTTGAGTTTTATTTTTAATATAAGTTATTAATTTTTTATTTTTTTCGATAATATTATCTTTTTCAAATATTTCTAATGTTGCAAGAGCAGCAGCGCATGCTAAAGCATTGCCAGTATAGCTATGTGATTGTAAAAAAGCTGTTAGATTTTCATAATCATCATAAAAGGCATCGTAAATTTGATTTGTCGTCATTACAACGCTTAGGGTCATATAGCCACCAGTTATGCCTTTTGATAAGCACATTAAATCAGGAGAAATTCCTGCTTGCTCACAGGCAAACATCGTTCCAGTTCGTCCAAAACCAACGGCAATTTCATCTGCTATTAAATGAACTTTATATTTATCACAAAGCTCGCGTAATTTTTTGAGATAAATAGGATGATGCATGCGCATATTACCAGCGCATTGCACTAGTGGCTCAATAAATACCGCACAAACTTCGGCATGCTTTTCTGCTAATATTTGCTCTAATTTTTCTGCTTGTAAAATACAATAATCTTCCCAGCTTTGCTCAGGCTCACGATAAAAACAGTCTGGTGATGGGGCGGTTATAACTTCTAATAATAAAGGCTTGTAAGTATCTTTATATAATCCAACATCGCCAACAGCCAACGCTCCTAAAGTTTCGCCGTGATAACTGTTGGCAATTGATATGAATTTAGTTTTATTAGTTTGGCCGATATTTTTCCAATAATGAAAACTCATTTTAAGAGCAGCTTCAACTGCAGATGAGCCGTTATCAGCATAAAAGCATTTATTTAAGCCTTGAGGGGTAATGTTAATTAGTTTTTCTGATAATTCGATAATTGGCTCGTGAGTAAAGCCCGCCATTATGACATGCTCTAATTTATCAAGCTGATCTTTAATTCGGGAGTTTATATATGGATTAGCATGACCAAAAAGATTTACCCACCATGAGCTTACGGCATCAATATATTTATTGCCGTCAAAATCTTCGATATAAACACCGCTACCTGATTTGATTGGAATAAGAGGTATTTTATTTTCAATATAATCTTTCATTTGGCTGCATGGGTGCCAAATGCTTGATAAATCACGGTTTTTTAGATTCATAAACTCCTCGCTTTGTGACTAGTTATAATTGTCATTGTAACTAGTTATAAAACATATTATAACTTTCATTTAAATCTGAATATGAAAGTACTTTCACGCTTTTACTAAAATCATGTCCTTGTGTAAATCTATTAGGTAGAGCATAAACATTCATACCAGCATCATGGGCAGCTGTAACTCCAGCGCTGGTATCTTCAAAAACAACACAGTTATTAGGGTTAACTTTTAATTTTTTGGCAATTTCTTGATAGATATATGGTTTTGGTTTATTGGTGCCAGTAGGATCTTTGATATGCCCCAAATCATCTCGACCAGATGATATCCAGTCAAATTCCTCAGGATTAACTCCTATAGATCTTAAATTTGTAAGTATTTCATTGTGCCCATCAGATGACACTATTCCTATTTTTATTGATGGCAATTTTTGTTTTAATAGAAATTTTAAAAACTTGACAGTTGGCGCTATAGGAGTGACACCTAATCTTTGTTTTTTCTTGTATAATTCATTTTTTGATAAAATTAATAATTTTTTCTGTTGCTCTGTAAGAGTAAGTTCATGTGTAGTTAATATGTTAGATAAAATTTCCGTTGATGATAATCCAACGAGAGGGATGTATTCATTTAGTTGAAAATCTATATTTATTTTTTTAAGTTCATCATTCCATGCTTGAAATTTAAGACCTTCGGTGTCAACTAACACCCCATCCATATCAAAAAATATTGCATCTATTTGGGGATGGGGATTCACCATAATGTTTTTGTAATATAAAAATATTAATATTGTTAATATTGTTAATATTAAAAGCAATGATGAAAATAATTTTATCATGCTCCTAAATATTTACCATCAGATTCAGCTTTAAAAGCTGAAATAGATACTGAAGTATGAGCAGGGGCTGCAGCAGCCTTTAATAATGGTCGTGGACTAGTAGATGATTGACTAGTAGAAAACCATTCTATATGTACTACTTTTATATTTGATGAAGGACTATCACCTTTAGCTAATGGCGGAGTTATATCAGAACAAGCAGGCTTTACTGCTTCAGCTCCAGTTTTAGATGGTAGTATAAAACTAAAAACACTTGAAAATAATGGTGCTCCAACTATTTGTGGTGCATCTGGGCTACTACCATAGAAAAGTTTAGCTAAAGTTTTTGTGAGAGCACGTTCGTTTAACGCTGTAAATATTTCAAGAGGAGTTTCTTCATCAAATACAGCCGTTATTATTTGCAAATCAGAAAAATTCCTTTTGACCTCTTCTATTACATCAGATATTCTTTTTTGTTCATTGCGCCCTAATAGATCTTTGCGTTTTATTAGTTGTAAACCAACATCAGAATTAAATAAAATTGCTAATGGCAAATTATAATATTTGGGATTTTTTTCTTTGTTTGTTAAATATTCAATCTGAGCTAATAAAGAACTTGCTATATCATCAAAAGGTACATCATCTCTAATAATAAATGTTCCATTAGTAAAATTAGCCCCATTAGGAGCTAATTCTTTAAACTTGGCAGCAATATGATCATATTTTCCTGATAAATGACTATGCATTGTGTATTTTTTCCTCCATATCCGGCTTAGCGTAGCGAATCCTGGAATTAAGCTGAAACTCTTCCCAACTCTTTTGCACGCTCTTTAATTTCGTCAACTTTGTCAGTTTTTTCCCAACTAAAGTGAACATCATCACGGCCAAAGTGTCCGTAAGCTGCAGTTTGGCTATAAATTGGCTGAACAAGATCAAGCATTTGAATAATGCCGTATGGAGTTAAATCAAAGCAATCAACTATTAATTGCGCGATTTTATCATCATCTATTTTGCCAGTGCCAAAAGTATTTACACTGATTGATGTTGGCTCTGCAATACCAATCGCATAAGAAATTTGGATTTCGCACTTATCAGCAATTTCAGCTGCAACAATATTTTTAGCAACATAGCGCGCGGCATAAGCAGCGGATCTATCAACTTTTGACGGATCTTTACCAGAAAATGCACCGCCACCATGGCGAGCCATGCCGCCGTAAGTATCAACGATAATTTTGCGACCAGTTAGACCACAGTCACCTTGCGGACCACCAATTACAAAACGGCCAGTTGGGTTGATAAAATATCTAGTTTGGCGATTTAAGAACTTAGCTGGAAGAACTGGCTTCACAATTTCTTCAATTACTGCTTCAACTAAATCAGCATGTTCAATTTCTGGTGCATGTTGAGTTGATAAAACAACAGTATCAATCGCTACAGGCTTGTTATCTTGATAGACAAAAGTAAGCTGAGCTTTAGCATCTGGGCGTAACCATGGCAAAGTGCCATTTTTACGTAATGTGGCCTGACGCTTAACTAAACGGTGAGAATAGGCGATAGGAGCCGGCATTAATACTTCAGTATCGCGGCATGCATAACCAAACATAAGACCCTGATCACCGGCGCCTTGCATCTTTTCAGATTCACGATCAACACCTTGCGCGATATCAGAAGACTGTTTACCGATAGCAGATAATACAGCACAAGATTCCCAGTCAAATCCCATATCAGAGCTGTTATAGCCAATATCTTTGATGGTTTGGCGAGTGATATCTTCAACATCAACCCAGGCATTAGTAGCTATTTCACCACCAACTATAACCATGCCAGTTTTAACATAAGTTTCGCAGGCTACTCGAGCATGCTTATCTTGTGCCAAAATAGCATCTAAAACGCGATCGGAGATTTGATCAGCGATTTTGTCAGGATGCCCCTCAGAAACAGATTCAGATGTAAAAACAAAATTTCCCATAATTGTAACTATCTAACTTATATTGAATAATAACTGAACATCATACTAGTTTTTGGTACAATATTCCAGATTATTTTTCAGTTTATATTCAAAATTTTGGAAATCAAATACTATGTTAATTAAAAAGCAACTAGCCAACTCGATTCGTGCCCTGTCAATTGATTCTGTTGAAAAATCCAACTCTGGCCACCCTGGAGCCCCACTTGGAATGGCAGATATCGCTGAGGTTTTATGGCGTGATTTTATGCGTCACAATCCAGCTAACCCCACATGGTTTAACCGTGATAGATTTGTCTTGTCAAATGGCCATGCTTCAATGTTGCTATACAGCTTATTACACCTAACAGGCTATGATTTATCTATCGATGATTTAAAGAATTTTCGTCAACTGCATTCAAAAACACCAGGGCATCCTGAGCTTGGTGAGGCTCCCGGAGTGGAAACGACCACTGGGCCGCTGGGGCAGGGTATCGCCAATGCAGTTGGTATGGCGATGTCTGAGAAGATATTAGCTGAGCGTTTTAATACAGCAGATGCAAAAATTATTGATCACTACACTTATGTATTTTGTGGTGATGGTTGTTTAATGGAGGGGGTGTCGCATGAAGCCTGCTCATTGGCCGGAACACTCGGGCTTGGAAAGTTAATTTTATTTTGGGATGACAATGAAATTTCTATTGATGGACCAACTCCAACTTGGTTTGGGGATAATACAGCTAAAAGATTTGAAGCTTATAACTGGCATGTAATTACAGATGTTGATGGTCATAACTCGGATGAAATTGCTAAAGCAATTAGACATGCACAAGCAGAGAAAGATAAGCCAACGATAATTTGTTGTAAAACAACTATTGGTTATGGATCACCAAATAAAGCTGGAACAGCTGGTGTTCATGGTGCGCCACTTGGAGCTGATGAAGCAAAATTAACGCGTGAAAAATTAGGTTGGGAATATGCTCCATTTGAAATTCCTGATGAATATTATCAAGAGTGGAGTGCTAAACAACAAGGA
>CAYGUI010000077.1:0-5630 GCA_964353115.1 uncultured Gammaproteobacteria bacterium | reverse complement strand
TCCTTCTTACCCGCGTTTTCGGTCATTCCCGCGTTTTCCGTCATTCCCGCGTTTTCCGTCATTCCCGCGAAGGCGGGAATCCAGATAACTTCGGCCTTGTTATCTTTCTCCAAATTTTCAAGCCAGCTATCAATCCCAAGGCCATTAATAATTACAACATCAGCTAGTTTTATTTTTGTTAAATCAGAAAAGCTTGGGGTAAAATCATGCGGATCTTGACCAGCTTTGTAATTTATTGAGTTTGACTCAACATATGTACCGCCAATTTCTTGCGCAATTTTCTGGTAGGTATTAACAGCACTAAAAATTATTATTTTTTCTGCAGCATAAATATCACTAGAAACTAAAAGCGCGGTGATTATAATTATTAAGGTAAGTAATTTTTGCATAAAATTAGATTTTAAAACCGATTAATTTTAAAGTATAATCGAGCCTGTTGCACTAAATATTTACTAAAGTATAGAAGCTTATGAGCCCAAATAATAAAAAAAATGCGCTTGATTATCATAAATTACCTCGTCCAGGTAAAATTGCCATTGAAATTACTAAAAAAACTGACACTCAAGAAGATTTATCATTAGCTTATACACCAGGCGTTGCCGAGCCAGTTCTTGCTATTGCGAAAGATCCCATCACTGCTTACGATTATACATCTAAAGGTAATTTGGTTGGTGTGATTACTAACGGTAGCGCAGTCTTGGGTCTTGGAAACGTAGGTCCATTGGCAAGTAAGCCGGTAATGGAGGGAAAGGGCGTATTATTCAAAAAATTTGCCGATATTGATGTTTTTGATATCGAAGTTGAATGTTCCACACCACAAGAGTTTATTGCTACAGTTGCCCGTATTTCCCCCACATTTGGTGGAATTAATTTAGAAGATATTAAGGCACCAGAATGTTTTGAAATTGAAAATGCATTGATTGAGCAGTTAGATATTCCAGTATTTCACGATGATCAACATGGTACAGCTATTATCATAGCGGCAGGACTACTAAATGCATTGCAAATTGCTAAAAAAAATATTGAAGATATTAAGATTATTTGTCTGGGAGCTGGAGCTGCTGGAATCGCTTCTATGAAGTTATTAACACATTTGGGTGTTGAGCGTAAAAATATTTATTTGGTTGATAGATCCGGGGTAGTTACTACCGACAGGACTGAGATTAATGCTCATAAATTTGCTTTTGCACAAGATACTGATATTAAAACTTTAGATAAAATTATAGAAGGAGCTGACGTTTTTATTGGTGTTTCTGGAGCAAATTTATTATCGCAAGATAATCTTAAAAAAATGGCACGAAATCCAATAGTTTTCGCACTTTCCAATCCAGATCCGGAAATTAGCCCAGAGCTTGCTCATGAAGTACGAAATGATTTAATTATGGCTACAGGACGCAGCGATTATCCAAACCAAATAAATAATGTTTTGTGCTTTCCATATATTTTTCGCGGCGCGCTTGATGCTCGTGCAACAAAAATTAATATTGAAATGCAAATCGCAGCAGTGAAAGCAATTAGTTCATTGACGCATGAAGAAGTGCCAAAAGAAGTATTAGAAGCTTATAAAATACAGGAATTAAAGTTTAGTAAAGATTACATTATTCCAAAACCGTTTGATGTACGTTTACGAGATGTTGTATCGCAAGCTGTATTTAATGCGGCACATGAGACTGGAGTTGCTAAGGTTTAAAACCCCCCGGCGCTGACGCGCCGACCCCCTTTATGAAAGGGGGTTAAGATCGCCCCCTTATTAAAGGGGGCAGACGCACGAAGTGCGTCGGGGGTTTTTTTGCCGGTCGGTGGGTTGCTGTGAATGACGAATTTAAAAATAGGAGAAAAAAAATGAAAGAAGCATTACGCGTTGCAGTAACAGGAGCTGCAGGACAAATTGGATATAGTTTAGTATTTAGAATTGCTGCTGGTGACATGCTAGGGACTGATCAGCCAATCATTTTACAATTATTAGATTTGCCACAATCACAAGATGCACTGCGTGCAGTTGCGATGGAGCTTAATGATTGCGCCTTTCCTTTATTACAAAATGTTATTGTTACAGACAATCCAGAAATCGCCTTTCAAGACGCTGATATAGCTTTATTGGTTGGTGCGCGCCCTCGTTCAAAAGGTATGGAGCGTAAAGATTTATTAACTGCAAATGCAGAAATTTTCAGCGTGCAAGGTAAAGCTTTAAATAAAGTTGCTAAGCGCGATGTTAAAATTTTAGTTGTTGGTAATCCGGCAAATACTAATGCACTAATTACTCAACGTAATGCACCAGATTTAGAGCCACGTAACATCCATGCAATGGTGCGCCTAGATCATAACCGCGCGATGTATCAATTAGCAGAAAAAACAGGCGCTTTAACATCTGAAGTGAAAAACGTTTTTATTTGGGGTAATCATTCAAGTACGCAATATCCAGATGTTTACCAAGCGATGGTTAAAGATCAAAAGGCAACCGATTTAATCGATGAAGAATGGGTTGAAAAAGAATTTATTCCAACTGTTCAACAACGTGGCTCTGCAGTTATTGCTGCGCGTGGAGCATCAAGTGCTGCAAGTGCTGCTAATGCTGCGATTGATCACGTTCGTGATTGGGTTTTAGGATCTAAAGACATTGTTAGTATGGCTGTACCGTCTGATGGATCTTATGATATTAAAGAGGGCGTTGTATTTGGCTTTCCATGTCGTTGCAATGGTAACGGTGAATATGAAATCGTACAAGATTACGAGCTTAACGATTTTAGTCGTGAAAAAATCCTAGCTTCAGAAAAAGAGCTACGCGAAGAGCGCGCTGCGGTTGAGGGATTGTTGTAAATATTTTCCAACTAAAAAATATCCTCAATATCCTTTTTCCCAGCAGCCCCATGAGCAACATTTCTATTGTCTATTTGTGGGGCGCTATCTTTATAAAATAGCTCTTCAATTGCTTCTTCATCATCAATATTAGCGGACTCACCAGTTTTAGGATTGATTTTGACGGTCACAACTTCGGTTGGTTGAGGTAATAAATTTTCCGGAATGTTTTTTAGTGTGTTTTTCATAAATTCAACCCACATAACGAGAGCAGTACTCGCGGCATATTCTTTAGTGCTTTCTGCATTATCAAAACCCATCCATGAAATAGCAACAATATCACTGTTATATCCAGCAAACCATGCATCAACGTTATCATTAGTCGATCCAGTCTTGCCAGCTAAATCATTACGTTTTAAAATTTTTGCTCGACGTCCAGTTCCTTTTTTGATTACGTCTTTTAAAATATCGTTAATAATATACGCATTTTGTGCTGATAAAGTTTGCTGTTTATTAATCTCGCTTTGGTAAATTATTTTGTCATCATAATCTTTGATGTTATCAATAATATTGCTTTGAACTAAAAATCCGCCATTAGCAAATACGCCATATGCACGCGCCATATCAAGTGGTGTTGCTGAAGATGATCCAAGCGCTAGTGACAATGACATTGGCATATCTTCGGTGTTAAATCCAAATTTTCCCAAATGATTTTTAGCTTTTTCAATTCCAATATCTTCTAAAATTCTAATAGAAACTAAATTACGTGATTTAGTAAGAGCTGTGCGTAAGCTGGTTAATCCATCGAATTTTTTATTATGATTTTGCGGGCGCCAATCTTCTTCATTGCCGGCATCTTTAACAACTATTGGGGCGTCATTAATTAATGTTGACGCATTATAATTATTATCAAGTGCTGCTGAATAAATAAATGGTTTAAATACTGATCCGGTTTGTCGTTTAGTTTTAATAGCACGATTAAATTGGCTGTAATCATAATCATAACCACCAATTAGTGCTAGTACATTACCGCTATTAGGATTTATAGCAACAAAAGCACCTTCAATTTTAGGGCGCTGCTCTAAGCGCCAAGTATTATCAGAATCTTTTTCAACATAAACTAAATATCCAGGCTTTAGTAAATTAAAAATATTTTTATGATCATTATCATATGCCCAAGCAATATTTTGCTCTGGAATATAAACAATATCGCCATTAGAAAGCATGGCGGCAGCTCCTGCACCATTGTGTTCAATCTCTAAGATTGCAGCAACTTGTTTATTAGCGGCTTTATAATATTTTTTTAATTTCTTTTGCCATTCTAAAAGCTCAGTTTCGCTAGGGTTTTCATCCCAAATTTCTACTGGGCCACGAAAGCCATGGCGTTTATCATAGTCATCAAGAGTTTTATGCAGTGCGTTATTAGCATCTTGCTGAATTTTGCTATCGACAGTTGCAGTTACACTAAAACCACCGGTGTAAGCATTTTCACCGTATTGTTGCTCCATTATTTCACGTATCATTTCGGCAACATATGGTGCCTCCAGTTCTATTTCAGTGTAATGGCGTGAGGCAGTTAAAGGAGAGTTTACAGCATTAGCATATTCTTCTTCAGTGATATAGTTATAAAATTTCATGCGTGATAACACATGATTTCTTCTTTCTAGAGCTTTTTGTGGATTGGTAATAGGGTTTAATGTTGATGGAGCTTTAGGCAGTCCTGCAATTATTGCCATCTCGGGCAATGTTAACTCATTTAAATTTTTGCCGTAGTAAACCTGTGCTGCTGCAGCAACCCCATAAGCGCGTTGACCTAAAAATATTTTATTAAGATATAACTCTAAAATTTCATCTTTAGACAACTCGTTTTCAATGGCAAAAGATAATAATATTTCATTTATTTTGCGGGTAAATGTTTTATGGCGTGATAGGAAAAAGTTACGGGCTACCTGCATAGTGATGGTACTACCACCTTGCTCTTTACGACCTTTGCTAACTAGGGTTACAACTGCACGTGCCATACCCTTTGGATCAACGCCATAATGGCTATAAAAATTAGCATCTTCGGTAGCTAAAAAGGCATTTATTAAATTTTTAGGGATCTCATTTAGTGTTACAGGGGTTCTTTTTTTCTCGCCGTATTCAGCAATTAATTTGTGATCTGCTGAATATATTCTAAGGGGAACCTGATAATTTATATTGCGCAGTGTTTCTGCTGAAGGTAACTCTTTGTAAACAATGAAAATATATATAAACATAAATAAAAATAGGGCAGCAATTATGGCGGCAACTATTTTATTGAAAAAGAATTTTATCAAACTAACACCTTTGAAGCTATTGACCTGTCTTATGTTTATTATAGCAAAGCTAAAATCATATTTTTCTTGATATTAAAATGAATATTTTAAGATTATAGTTACTGGATTCCCGCCTGCGCGGGAATGACGTAAGTAACGCGGGAATGATGTAAATAGTACGAGAATGACGTAAATAGATGTTTAACAATAATGACTTAAATCAATTAGCTGAGCTTGAAGCTGAAAATAAAAGCAAATTACCTGATAAATATATTTTATTATCAATATTATTTTTTATTATAGCGGCAATTATATTCTTATTTTATTTATTACAGCAAAATAACCATGAAGTTGAAGATAATTATAATAATTTATTATTGGAAATATCTGAGTTAAAAAATTTAAATAATAAAAATACTGAAAGTATTACTAATAAGAAAATAATTAGTAATAAAATAGGTCAAAATTCAGAAAAAAATAATTTTTTTATAAAAATAAATAATAACAAGATTTCTATTATTAACAATAAAATACCAC
>CAYGUI010000076.1:0-5670 GCA_964353115.1 uncultured Gammaproteobacteria bacterium | reverse complement strand
TTTTTCTAAACTTTTTAGCTCTTGCTTCTTATCAGAAATATCTTTGTTATTACTAACTACACTTTTATTTTTAGAAGAATTTTTACGTGATTCTTTTTTCAATAACCATTCGTAATAATCATCTAATTCATCAGTAAATTTAGATATAGATTGATCATTTACTAAATAATAATTATCAATTACTTGACGCAACCAATATCTATCATGCGAAATAGTAACTACAGCCCCAGCAAAACCCTGCAAGGCCATAATTAAAGCTTGGCGCATTTCGATATCTAAATGGTTTGTTGGCTCATCAAGCAATAAAACATTTGGCTTTTTATAAACTATAACTGATAACGCCAAACGAGATTTTTCTCCACCAGAAAACTTTCTAATTTGTGATACCGACATATCGCCACTAAAATTAAAGCCGCCCAAATATTTACGGATATTTAATTCAGATTCTTCTTTACCCATTTCTCTTGAAACTTCTTTAAAGATATCAAGCGGGGTTTTATCAAGATCTAATGAATCTCCTGTATGCTGAGAAAAATAACCAATATTTAACTTACCATTTTTAGTAAGCTCCCCACTTTTGGGAGATAAGCCACCTGCTAATAACTTAATAAAAGTTGATTTTCCTGCACCATTTTTTCCAAGTAAACCAATTCTGTCATCATCACGTAACTGAAAATCGATATTTTCCAATATTATTTTTTCTTCATAACCAACAGATACTTTATCCAAGGTTACTAAAGGATTAGGGATATTATCTGGCTCCTTAAATTCGAAGTTAAATGGTGAGTCAGCATAAGCCGGCATAATTAACTGCATTTTTTCTAAAGTTTTCACCCTACTTTGTGCTTGCTTAGCCTTAGATGCTTTTGCTTTAAATCGATTTATGAATTTTTCTAAATGTGCAACTTGCTTTTGCTGTTTTTCATACTGTTTTTGCTGCAGCGCTAATTGCTCAGCTCTAATCTTCTCAAAACTAGAATAATTTCCAGTGTAAAGCTTCATTGCTTTATGCTCAATATGAATAATATGAGAACAAATTTTGTCTAAAAATTCTTTATCGTGAGATATTACTAGTAATAAACCACTATATTTTTGCAGCCATTTTTCAAGCCAAATAACAGCATCTAGGTCTAAATGGTTTGTCGGCTCATCGAGCAATAAAATATCTGAATGAACAAATAGTGCACGCGCAATGTTTATGCGCATTTTCCAACCACCGGACATTGAATTAACCGGCATTTGCAGCTCTTCATCAGAGAATCCAAGACCTATTAAAATTACTGCAGCACGAGATTCTGCTGAAAAACCATCGATATTAATTATGGCATCATATAAATCAGCCATGGCATCAGTGTTATTTTCTTCTTCTGCTTTCGCTAAATCATTTTGATACTGACGCAATTTTTGATCAGCATCAATTACATATTCAACTATTGATTTTTCACTGTCAGGAGATTCCTGTTGAACTGTAGCAATATCTAATTTATCAGATATATGTACTGATCCACCGGCAGATTCAAGTTTTCCAAGCAAAAAGGCAAATAACGAGGTTTTCCCGCAACCATTTTTACCAACAATACCAATTTTATGGCCATCATACAGCGCTAAATTAACATTATTAAATAATGTTTTAGCTCCGCGTTTTAACGTAACTTCGTGTAAATTAATCATCCGGCTATTCTAGCAGATTTATTAGTTTGGTGATGGATTTACTGCAGCAGCTGCGGCAGGAAAAAGTTCTCTAGCAGGTTCATTAAAACCCGGTAAAGATGCAGCTCTTAACAACCTTGATTGAAATTTTATCCTCTTCGCCACCCACTCACCTGTTCTTTGCTCAGAAGGGCTTTGTTCCTCTGGCAAATCACTATTACATGAAGTACACGAAGAAGGGGCTGTCGGAGATGCGGCGGCAGCAGCAGCAGCAGCAGCAGGAGATGCAGTATCTGCTAGCAACAAAGCTTGACAACATTCTCTTGCAGCAAATGCTCCTGAATTGTATGAAATCAGATTTAAGTTAAAAGATGGGCATGCTATTGCTATTTCATCATTACAAATATTAATTAATAATTGGCGATTCATTGCTTCTGCTGCAAAACGAAATTGGTAAAAAATATCATCATTAAGAAAACATTGAATGATTTTAAATTTATCGACGCATGACAACCTACCTTCAATTAAATCAACAATTTCTAATTCATTCAAAAATATCAATGCGTCAAATTTTAATTTATTATTTCTTTCTTTATTAATTTGACCTATTCTTTTACCATCATTGGAATCAAAAGTACCAGATCTTCTTTTAAACATTAGATTTTCATACTCTCGATTTAATCTATTATATTCATCATCTAAAGCTACAATTTCATCTAATGTTTTACTAAATAAGTTTTTTGTATAAACTCCATCCCTTAATACATCACAGAATTCCATATGCCTACTTATTTTATGAACAGCATTCTCTCTAGCCCACGCCTTAATTTCTTTTTCATTAATGCTAATTCCAAGTTCTGGATCATCACTAAAAGATCCAGTTAATCCATTATGACCTTCAAGAGAATAAGAACCCTGTCTATTTTGAGGAGAAAAAGTTTTATTTTCAATTACTCTAGTTTCTATAACTCCATTACCTTTTGCAAAACATAAAAAACCATCCAATTCCATTTCAAAGTTACGCACTTTTCTCCCCTGAGATGTTCCATTTGGTAACGTAATTTTCATATTAAATACAGGTCTATAAAAACCTAAATGCCTTCTTGTTTGTTCAATAAGATGTCTAAATTCTCTTATTGTTGCTGGATTTTGAACATTAGGAGAATCGTCTGGCATAAGTCCTTGAGGACTTTTGTGAGTACGTAAACCTTCCGGAGTCTTATGTAAAACTTCAGGAGTCTTAGGAATAGAGGGGGGAGTAAATGGAGTAACTGGAGCTGAAGAAACTGCGCCATCTTGATTTTGTTTAAAGCTTGATGGAGATCCTAAAGGAATAGGCACACCATTAACCGGGCTTGTTACTGGAGTTACAATATTGCTGTTCAATACATGTAAAACATATGGAGCAGTTGAAGGAGATGCTGAAGAAGAGGGAGCTTGCTGCTTTGGTGAAAATCCTCTTGATGGTGATGCTTTTCTTTTCATAATAATTATTGTTAAGTTGCTTGAAAAAATATTAATTAGCATTATAACTTACTTTTATAGCATAGGTCAATAATATATAATCTTTGTATGCGACATATACCACGTATTTATTACCCCGAGAATATTGATAAAAATCAACTAATTAATATTTCTGGCGAAGCCTTAAATCATATTGCAAAATCTCTGCGCCGCCATATTGGTGATGTAATAATCTTATTTAACGGCCAAGGTGGAGAATATTTGACTGAAATAGTTAATATATCTTCACGAGCGATTGAGGCTAAAGTATTAGAATTTATTAATATCAAGCGTGAATCTGAAAAAAATATACATCTAGGACTAGCAATATCTAAGCCTTCAAACTTTGAAATAGCTATTCAAAAAGCCGTTGAACTTGGAGTAACATCAATCACTCCTATTATTAGTCAATATTCTGAGCCAGATAATAAAGCACAAAATAAGATTATGCGCTTAGAAAAAATTATTATTCACGCTGCCCAACAGTCAGGTCGGACTTTAATGCCAAAATTAAATAATCCTGAAAAAATTGACAGCTGGATCATTAAAAATAACAATCCGGATTTTTATAATATTATTTTGCATCCATACACTGAAAAACCAATAATGCGTGAATTTGTTAAAAATTCTAATATAAATTTACTTATTGGCTCGGAAGGTGGATTTTCCGATAATGAAATAGAATTAGCCACTAAAAATAATTTTAATGCCTTTAAATTAGGTAATTTAATTTTACGCACAGAAACTGCAGTTATCTCCGCTCTTAGTATTTTAATTTTTAATAATCAATAAATAATTATGAATAAAAGATTAGGCATTTTAATGGATGATATTGCTACTCTTAATCCTAAAAAAGATTCAAGCTTAGCAATGCTAGAAGAGGCAAAACGTCGTAATTATGAGGTATTTTATTTTAAAATAACTGATTTATATTTTGAGAATGATACTGTTTGGGCAGAACTGGATTCCCACCTACACGGGAATGACGAGCTTGTTAATTTAAATTCTTTAGATGCTCTATTATTCCGCACTGATCCGCCAGTTAATGATCAATATTTATATGCCACTTATTTATTAGAATTAGCAGAGAAACGCGGTTTATTAATTATCAACTCCCCTGTCGGCATTAGAAATGCAAATGAAAAACTTTTTGCGCTAAATTTTGCTGATTGCATTCCACCAACTATAATCGCAGCCAAAAAAGAAATTATTAAGAAATTTTTAGAGCAGCATAAAGATATTGTTGTAAAACCACTAAATGGCATGGGTGGACGTGGTATTTTTAGAATAAAGCAAGGTGATCATAATTTTAACTCTATTTTAGATTTATCAACAAATAATCAAAATACTCATGTTATGGCACAAAAATTTATCCCTGAGATATCTGCTGGTGATAAAAGAATATTACTAATTAATGGCGAGCCTGTAGAGCATGGTTTAGCACGCATCCCAGCTATAGATGACTTTCGCGGTAATCTCGCAGCTGGTGCTTCAAATAAAGTATTTAAAATTACAGAAGAAGATCAAAAATTAATTAATAAAATTTCAGATCAATTACGCGAAAATAAATTATATTTCGTCGGAGTTGATATTATTGGTAATTATATTACTGAAATAAATGTTACCAGCCCTACTTGCATTAGAGAAATAGAAGCTGGCAGTGATGAAAAAATAACTGAAAAATTGTTTGATTTCTTGGAGCAACAATCAATAAACCGCCAATAACTCTTTAACCGGCTTACGAGAATCGCCACGGCAGCTTATTAGCCTTGGCGCAACAAACTTTTTGATATTAGCTCCTGTATAAATTTTACGAGTATATTCCGTATCATGATTAGATAAAATAATTTTTACACCACGATTTTTTAATTTATTAGCAATCATCGCCAACTTTTCTTGCTCTAAATTACAAAATGCTCCGGGGCTATATGAAGTAAAATTTGCAGTTTTAGATAGTGGAACATATGGTGGATCACAATATATTACTGAATTTTTACTAATATTTTTCAAGCTTTGTTCAAAGTCTTGGCAAAAAAACTTAGCCTTTTTAGATTTTAAATAAAAAAATTCTAGCTCTTTTTCAGGAAAATATGGTTTTTCATAAAACCCAAAGGGAACATTAAATTTTCCAGCCAAATTATAACGACAAAGGCCATTAAATCCATGACGATTTAAATATAAAAATAATGCCGCTGATTTTAAACTTAAATCTAAATTATTAAACTCTTCGCGTAAATCATAATATTTACTTTCTAAATTATATTTATTATTAAAAAAACTCTTGGCATATAAAATAAATTCACGCCCCTCTTGCTGCAAAACTTTATAAAAATTTATTAAATCTTGATTTAGATCAGATAAAACATATTTGTCGTGATCAGAATTTAAAAATACAGAGGCAGAGCCTAAAAAAGGCTCAATCAATTTTTTTCCACCAGATAATTCCGGCAAAATATGATGTAAGATTCTAAATTTACTCCCTGGCCATTTTAGTGGCGGCCGCATAAATTTTTGTTT
>CAYGUI010000075.1:0-5700 GCA_964353115.1 uncultured Gammaproteobacteria bacterium | reverse complement strand
GGATATATCGAGCGCCAAAGAAAAGAAATAGAAGTTAATAAAAATAATGAACGTAAAAAAATACCAGAAAAATTTAATTATAGAATAATTTCTGGATTATCTAATGAAGTAGTTGAAAAGCTTGAGAAAATTAAGCCAGAGACAGTAGGGCAGGCAACTAGAATTTCGGGAGTTACACCTGCAGCAATATCGTTAATTTTAATATACCTTAAAAAAGGAGAGCTTGAGTCTATTAGTATTTCTTAACTTAATATATGCAAGTATATGGTTTTGTGAAAATACGAACTCCAATTTATACTGTGCTACAATTCATATTTTTTAGTAATTATTTAAAATATTTAGAGTAGCGCGTGAAGAACAACGAAAATATCAATAAATTATTGCGCCAATATATTGAGAACAATAACTTGGCGTTTTCTGATAATCAAGTAAATAAAATACTTTCATATATAAATTTATTACTAAAATGGAATAAAGTTTATAACTTAACGAATATAACAAATCCTACTGATATTTTAGAGCGTCATATTTTTGAATCACTAGACGTTGTTAAGTATATCGATATTAAAAATAATTTTAAAATAATTGATGTTGGCACGGGTGCAGGAATTCCAGGCATAATTTTAGCGATAGCCTGTCCTGATGCAAAATTTTATTTGTGTGATATCGTTGATAAAAAGCTTAAATTTTTACAGCAAATTATAATAGAATTGGAGCTTAAAAATTGTGTTGTAGTTCCAGAGAAGATTGAAAGTTATAGGGAAAATTTTTTCTTTGATATTATAATTTCTAAGGCTTTTTCTGGCCTGAAAAAATTTTTAGAACTAACTAAGCATTTATCGAAAGAAGATACAAAATTTATTACATTTAAGAATAAAAGCTTGTTAGATAAAGAAAAAGATGATATTGGCATAGACTTTGTAATAGATGCTATTATTAATCAAGAACTAGTTGTATTAAAAAAAATAAAATAAGAGAAAGGAGCATGCCGTGGCAAAAATAATTGCAGTTACAAATCAAAAGGGAGGTGTGGGAAAAACAACTAGTTGTGTTAATTTAGCAGCATCTTTAGCTGCTTCAAACCTTGCCATTTTGGTTGTTGATTTTGATCCACAGGGTAATGCCACCATGGGGAGTGGTGTAAATAAAAATAAATTAAACTATACAGTTACTGATATTTTATTAAATATTGATATTAAAGTAGAAGAGGCTGTAGTATCTACAGAAAATGGTTATGATTTATTACCAGCTAATAGCAATTTAACTAATGCAGAGGTTGGTCTTTTAGATTCAGCCTATAAAGATAAAACTTTGAAAAATCGCTTGGCTGAAATTGCCGAGTATTACGATTTTATTTTTATCGATTGTCCGCCATCATTAAATATGCTAACAGTCAACTCGTTGGTTTGCTCAGATAGCGTTTTAATACCCATACAGTGTGAGTACTACGCGTTAGAAGGTTTAGCTGCCTTAATTACGACAATAGAAGGTATTAGAAAAAAAGTAAATCCTAGTTTAAAAATAGAGGGTTTGTTGCGCACAATGTATGATTCCCGTAATAAACTGGCTATTCAGGTTTCTGAGCAGTTGTTAGAATATTTTGGTGATAAAATTTATAATACTGCAATTCCAAGAAATGTACGTTTAGCGGAAGCCCCAAGTTATGGTATGTCGATTATGAAATATGATGAACAATCACGAGGAGCTTTTGCATATAAGTCTTTGGCTGTGGAGTTTTTAGAAAAGCAAAAATCTCGTGTTGAAGCTTACGCAGATTAATCTTAGGGAGCAAGATAATGTCTAATCAAAAAGGTTTAAAAGAAAATAGTTTAAAATTTTTATTAAGCGATTCAGGTCTTGATGATTTGCTTAATAAAGATGATGATTTGTTTGTTGAGAAGGAAAGCGAAGTTAAAAAAAATAAAACTCAGTCTGGTAATTCTAGCTTAAGTTTTATTGCTATAGATAAGATAACTCCCTGTCCTTATCAACCGCGCCGTGTTTTTAATTCTGAAAAAATACAAGATTTAGCAAATTCCATTAAGCAGCAAGGGGTATTGCAGCCGATAGTTTTACGTCCAGCTCCAAGTGGTGATATGTATGAGATTATTGCTGGTGAGCGTAGATGGCGTGCTTCACAAATTGCTGGGTTAATTGAAATTCCAGCCGTTGTGAAGGATATTTCTAATCAAGCAGCACTCGCATCGGCAATTGTTGAAAATATACAACGCGAAGATCTTAATCCTCTAGAAGAAGCTCGAGGGTTACAAAGATTAATTGATGAGTTTGATCTGACGCAGACTGAAGTTTCTGATACTGTTGGCAAATCTAGAAGTACAGTGACTAATTTACTTCGTTTATTAACGCTCGTGCCAGCTGTGCAAAAAATGGTCGAAAATGGCGATATTGATATGGGTCATGCGCGAGCATTAATTTCATTAGAAGATTCTGATCAATTGCGGATTGCTAAGTGGATTGTTGCACACGGAGCTTCTGTTCGTGAAACAGAAAAAGCAGTTCAACAATGCTTAGAGCCTCGTGGTATTTTAAAAGTAGCTACACAAACAATAGATCCAAATATAAAAAATTTGCAGGATGATTTATCGCAAAAATTAGCTGCTGAAGTTAAGATCACTCATCAAAACAGCGGAAAGGGTATTCTTGCCATAAAGTATCATAATGTGGATGAATTAGAAGGAATACTTAGTCGAATAAATTGATAAATATAACTCTTTGTACTATAACTAAAATATAGGTAGTTGTAGTATGGAGATGTTATGCAGCAGTATCAAAAATATCAAAGAAGTTTACAAATCAAATCTAAAGCCGATCATTATATAAATAGGAAAATAGATAATTATGCTCGTGTTCATGCGCACAATTCTCTTATTTGGCTTGAAAAGTATGCTAAATATCTGGCAGAAGATGAGCTAGTAAAAAATACGCATTTTGATTGTTTTTTTGAGTATTATCCAGAAAAAAAAGAAGTAGTATTTCAAAGAGTTATTCATAAATCACGCGACCTTATTATTAAATATCTATCAGAAAATCCCAATAAAAAATGGGAGTTGATGCGCGATGGCATCGATTATGCTACAACAAATCAAGTATTTGGTCGTGTCCCACAATATTGGGAGTGCTATGATTTTGAATGGAGTAGGCTTCAGTTAAATGAATGTGCAGCAAAAATAGCGCGTGAAGAGATAGATAAAACAGAATTCGAAAATCAAGAAAAAGGTCTTTTGGATGGAATGATAAGTGTGCTAGAATCATTCTGTGAAAAACAAAGGCCAGTTAATTAACAAAATATGTCTTTATCAACTGCTTTTTGCTGTTATACAAAGTTTTTTCTGGCAAAGTAAGTATTTGATTCTGGGCGCGCTCTGGGGTGGTTTAATAATCCCTATCTCTCATATTGTTTTTGCAATTATCAGTTTAAGACCTAGTTTTGGTTATCCTGAGCTTGCAGTTAAGCGGTTTTTTTTAGCAGAAATAAGTAAATTTCTTTTGACTATTTCCTTGTTTGTGATAGGATTATGTTGCATAAAATTCCCGCCAGTAACAATTTTTGGCGGATATTTTATAACTCTTGTTACCAGTTGGGTTTTTATTATATGGCAGCAGCTCCGTTAGATAGTTCACAATATATACAGCATCATTTAACTAATTTAACTATTGGATCTGGATTTTATACGTTAAATATTGATACTTTACTAATATCTGGTATATTAGGTCTAGTTTTCATAGGGATTTTTGCTCTTGTTGCTCGAAGAGCTACTTCTGGTGTTCCAGGTAAGTTACAGAATTTTGTAGAAATTATTGTTGATTTCGTAGCGAATCAAGTACGTGATACATTTCATAAAGAAGATAAGTTTTTAGCATCATTATCACTTACTATTTTTTGCTGGGTATTTTTGATGAACTTTATGGATTTACTTCCAGTTGATCTTTTACCGTGGCTTGCTAATAAATTTGGCATTCATTACTTGAGAGCTGTTCCCACTGCTGATTTAAATCTTACTTTGGGATTATCCTTTTCAGTATTTTTTATTGTTATTTTTTACAATATAAAAGGTAAAGGTTTAAAGGGGTACGGAAAAGATATTATTTTGCATCCTTTTGACGTTAAAATTTTGATACCCTTTAATATTGCTTTGCGAATAATTGAGGATTTAGCAAAACCATTATCATTGGCTCTTCGTCTTTTTGGTAACATGTATGCCGGAGAATTGATATTTATTCTAATTGCTCTGTTGCCACCTAGTGTGCAATGGATTTTAGGAACGCCGTGGGCAATTTTTCACATTCTTGTGATTACATTGCAGGCATTTATATTTATGATGTTGACTATAGTTTATTGTAGTTTGGCTCATAAGTCGCATTAATTTTTAGTTTGTAATTAATAGGAGATAGAAATGAATACTTTAGCTTTGTTAACACAGTTAAATTCAACAACAATTATAGCTGTTGCGATAATTATCGCTTTTGCTGCATTTGGTACGGCTATAGGATTTTCTTTATTGGGTGGTAAGTTTATTGAAAGCGTTGCAAGACAGCCAGAGATGGATTCTACATTGCAAACAAAGTTCTTCGTAATAGCTGCATTGCTTGATGCGATTTCAATGATTGGTGTTGCGTTAGCTTTATTATTGATTTTTGCAAATCCATTTACTAAAAGTCTAGATACTAAAACTACAGCTCAAAACACTATTATTGTGGAAAAAGCTAAGGCTTAATATAAAAATTTATTAAAACGAGGTTTTATAATGTCTATTAACATGACATTAATTGGTCAGGCTATAACTTTTATGATCTTTGTTGGTTTTACGATGAAGTTTGTATGGCCACATATCGTACAAGCAATGCAAGAGCGTGAGCAAAAAATTGCTGATGGCTTAGCAGCTGGTGAGCGTGGTCATTACGAGCTTAAGCGTGCACAAGAGAAAGTTGCAGCAAATTTGCAAGAAGCTCGTGAAAAAGCTCAGCATATTTTAAATACAGCGCATGTAAGAGCTCAGCAGGTTATTGAAGATGCAGAAGTTGAAGCAAAGCATAGGGGAAGCAAGATATTAGCTAATGCTGAAGAGTTGATAGCTCAAGAGCGCATGCTGGTTGTTAAAGATTTACAACAGCAGGCAGCTAATTTATCTATCCTTTGTGCTAAGCAAATTTTGAAGGATAACATTAATCCTAAAGTTAATGATGCTCTTATCGATAGCTTATTAAAAGAAGAAAGAATAGTTTAAAAACTTTAAAAATAAAATGGCTCAAAGTACAGTAGTTGCAAAAAAATATGCCGAGGCAGCCTTTAATTTTGCTCAAAAAGAAAATAATTTGGGTGAATGGGAAATTATGCTTTCTAATGCATCTAAATTATTATCTGATGAAAGGGTGTTGCGCCTTTTTTCATGCCCTGATCTTGATTTTGAGCAAAGATTAGACTTTTTAAAAAGTTTTGAAGATGATTATTTTGATCATTACTTTTTTAATTTTTTACAAATTTTGTTATTAAATGGCAGGATTTTTTTAATTGAAAAAGTAGCGATATTATTTAAAGGTCTAAAGTTAAAATTTGAAAATAAACAAGAAGTTTTGTTTATTTCCAGTGAGAATTTATCACAAGAACAAAAGAAAAAAATTGAAGAAAGTTTTTCTAAAAAATTAAATAAAACTCTTGTTGCTGAATACCAAATTCATGAA
>CAYGUI010000074.1:0-5807 GCA_964353115.1 uncultured Gammaproteobacteria bacterium | reverse complement strand
CATTCCGTTTATTTTGTTTAAGTTTCTTGTGCTAAAATCTAACCATGGATGACAAAGCACTAACTCACTACAAAAAAAATTCTGGTAAAAATATTGTTATTATTTCTCTTAGCATTTCAATTTTAGCCATAATAATAACATCAATATCCTTTTCTTATTTTTACTTTAATAACAAGTACTTACAGCAAAGATTAGTTGATTATAAGTCTTTAGTTGCTGATGAAATAAAAAATGAAACTCAAAAATTACAAAATAGTTTTCAAGAGCAAGAAAATACTTTTAACCTAAAAACTCAAGAATTATTAAATAAAGCTAATAACTTACTTGAAAAAACTTCATCACAAGAAAGCACTTGGACACTCTCAGAAATTGATTATTTATTATTAGCAGGCGAGCGACAGCTGAAATTATTTCATGACAAAATCTCGGCAATAAATTATTTTGAAAATGCAAATAATCTAGCCCATAGCCTACAAGGTGTTAAATTTACGACTATAGCTGATAGCATTCAAAAAGATTTAATTTATATTAAAGACTTGGCGTTTCCTGACAAATCGCAACTAATATCGCAAATCAGAAAATTAAGTGAAAAAATTAATACTAGTGTCTTAGCTAAAAATAACTCTGAAAAAAAAGATGAGCCCAAAACCAATCAGAAAAAATCTTTTGAATTTAAAAATTTATTAGATAAAAATTGGTGGTTAAGTCTTTTTAATTCTCAATACAAAATTTACCATGCCAAAGGGCCAAATAAAATATTATTGACAATACAAGAGCAACAACAAATTAAACAGATTATAACTAATTATTTAGAAGAAGCTGAGCTTGCCGTTTTACAGAATAATCAATTCAGCTATCAACAATATCTAAGTAATGCGACTCAATGGCTTAATCGCTATAAATTATTTGAGCAAGAATATACTACTGATATATCTAATAAATTAACTGAACTTAAAGCAATAAACTTTTCTAATTTCAATGAAGATAATTTATTATCGCCAAAACTTGTAAAGCAACTAATAGTTAAATAATTAAGTAAATTATGATTAAAAAAATATTATTATTAATTTTATTCCTGGCTATTATTTCAGCATTTTATTTTATTCCGCATGAAGCAGGTGAAGTTGCAATTACCTATGGCAACTGGCACTTTGAAAGCAATATTTGGATGTCTATTCTGGGACTAGTTGCGGTATATATAATTTTAAAAATAGTTTTCAATATTCTTAAATTTATTTTTGATATTCCAGGAGCAATTGCTCAATATAAGCAACATCGTTGGCAACGAAAAATGGAAGGTAATTTAGAAAATGGTATTTTAAATTTAGTAACCTGTAACTGGGACGCAGCATATAAATATTTAAAAGTAACTAATAATCCGAGCAATAATCATATTATTAATTTATTGGCCTGCGCTATTGCTGCTAACAAAATAAATAAATTTAATGATGCTTTAGGCTACATCCAAATTGCAGAAGAAAAATATCCAGAAAATTTAGAAGCTACTTTAATTACAAAGTCACAAATATTACTTGATAATAAAAAATATAATAGCGCAATAACTGAGCTTGAGAGATTATTAACCAATAATGGTGAATCTAAAGCTAGATTATTTCAATTATCCAAAGCATATGAAAAAAATTGCAGCTGGAGTAATTTATTAGAATTAACGAGTAAATTTAAAAGTTATAAAGTTTTTGAAAAGAATATTTTTATTAATAAAGAAATAACCTGGGCTGAAAATTTAATAGCTTTACACAAAGACTATAAAACTAGTTACCCTGAAATTTTAGATATATTTAATAACTTACCAAGTAATTTACAAAATAATTCTAATATATTAATTAAATTTTTAGAGCAAACAGAAAATCAAACTCAAGATTGCAATATTGACTATGCTATTAATAAGTCTTTAACTGAAAATTGGGATCATAATTTACTTAATATTTATATTCGTGCAAAATCTAGTGATTATAATAAGCGCATTAAAAATTTAGAAAAATTAATCAACTTTCATCCTAATGATCCGGCAATATTTTTAGCTCTTGGAGTTTTCTCACTGCATGCACAATTATGGGGCAAAGGAAAAGATTATTTATTAAAAGCACTTATGCTTAATGCTCAATGCGTTGAAGCAAAGTTTCAGTTAGAAATTTTACAGCATAATTTGGGAGAAATTAATCTCCCAAAAAATCAGCTTGATGCTTATATGCTGGCGTTTCCGTATTTGGTTAATGAAAAAACTTCTACTCAATAACAGTTCGAATATAACTGATAAAAGTATAATTTTTTTCATTTGATTTTCCTTAATCTTTGTTTAACTAGTTTAATAATAGAAAATTTAATATTAATTACTAAAATTAACATCCGTTTTATTTACACAGCCATCAGAGCTTACCAATTGAAGATTTATAAAATTTTGATTTTTTACAGAGCAAGCTTGCTCTGCAAGATATAATTCATATTTAATATTTTCAGAATCATCAAGCTTCCAGCTTGGTAAAACAAAATTATTTAAATAGATTTGTTTATATTGGCAATTGGCATAAATTTGTCCTTCACAATAGTCATTATCATCAGCTCCATGATATTCAAAAGATATTTTTGAAAAATGGTTAATATTATCTGCTGTGAGACATAAAGGATCTGATGCAAAGCAATTTAATGTTACAAGAAATAAAAAGTTATTCACTAGATATTTGTGAAATTTTATCATTGCGAGCAAAGAAATTAAATCTTAGCTCGCAATAAATTAAAGAATATAAAAGAACTATTCAATCCCTTTCATAGTTAAACGCACACGTCCTTGCTTATCAATTTCAAGAACTTTAATACGAACTTCTTGGCCTTCAGAAAGTTCATCAGAAACTTTTTCAACTCTCTTATCACAGATTTGTGAAATATGAACTAAACCTTCTTGGCCTGGCATAAACTGTACAAAAGCGCCAAATTCCATTAATTTAATTACTTTTCCTTCATATACTTTACCAATTTCAGGCTCAGCAACGATATCTGCAATCATTTGTTGCGCTTTATCAGAAGCTTCTTTTTCTACAGAAGCAATTTTTATTGTGCCATCATCAGTAATATCCATAGTAACGCCAGTAGCTTCAATAATAGATTTGATTGTAGCTCCACCTTTACCAATTACTTCACGAACTTTTTCTGGTTTAATTTGAATAGTTGTAATAGTCGGTGCATAAGAAGAAATGTCAGCACGAGATTTATCAATCATTTTATTCATAATTCCCAAGATATGTGCGCGTCCAGCATGAGCTTGCTCTAAAGCAACTTTCATAATTTCATGAGTTATGCCTTCGATCTTAATATCCATTTGTAGAGCAGTAACACCTTCTGAAGTTCCAGCAACTTTAAAGTCCATATCACCAAGATGATCTTCATCACCTAAAATATCACTTAAAATAGCAAAATCATTTTCTTCTTTAACTAAGCCCATAGCGATACCAGCAACGGGTGACTTAACTGGAACACCAGCATCCATCAATGCTAAGCTTGAACCGCAAACTGTTGCCATAGAGCTTGAACCATTAGATTCTAAAATTTCAGAAATAAGACGAATAACGTATGAAAAATCACTATAACTTGGCATAACTGGTTTTATAGCTCGCAAAGCTAAATTACCATGACCCAATTCGCGACGCTTAGGAGGACCAAGGCGGCCAACTTCACCAACACTAAATGGAGGGAAGTTATAATGCAATAAAAACTGATCTTTTGCTTCACCAAAGGCATTGTCTATAGTTTGCGCATCTTTTTCAGTACCTAATGTTGCAACAACCAATGCTTGTGTTTCACCACGAGTAAATAACGCAGAGCCATGAGTTCTTGGTAATACACCAACTTCAACCTCAATTGGTCGAATATCAGTTGTACCACGACCATCAATTCTCTTTTTCTCTGATAAAACTTTTTGACGAACAATTTTTTTCTCAAGACTAGCGAATACAGCTTGTGCTTCAGATAAATTCTCTTCAGCAACATCAGCAAGAGCAATTTCACGAGCTTTATTGATTGCTTCACGACGCTCTGTTTTAGTAACAATGCTGTATGCTGCTTGTAAATCTTGCGCAGCTTTTTTAGTGATATCAGCTACTATGTCTTTATTATGTTCTTTTGGCTGCCAATCAAGTTTTTTAATCTCAGATTTAGACGCAAATTGTTCAATAGCTTCAATTGCTACCTGTAATTGCTCTTGACCAAAAAATACTGCTTCAAGCATTTTATCTTCTGGTAATTCTTTTGCTTCTGATTCAACCATAAGAGCTGCTGTTTTTGTTCCAGCAACAACTAAGTCTAATTTAGAATTTTTTAAGTCTCCTGCTGATGGATTTACTACAAATTCATCATTAATAAGACCAACACGAACACCAGCTAAAGTATTGTGAACTGGCAAGCCAGATAAAGCTAAACACGCTGCCGCCCCAATCATTGCAGGGATATCCGATTCAATACTATTATCTAAAGACAAAGCAGTAATAATAATTTGAACTTCTCTCGTAAAGTTTTTATGAAATAATGGACGAATAGGTCGGTCGATAAGGCGACTAATCAAAACTTCTCGATCAGATGGCTTAGTTTCGCGCTTCATAAATCCACCAGGAAATCTACCTGTAGCAGAATAACGCTCTTGATAAATAACTGTTAATGGAAAAAAATCCTGTTTAGCATCTGGATTTTTTTTATCATAAACCAAAGTTGCTAAAATCACCGTATTTCCAACAGTAACTTTTACAGCGCTATCAGCCTGACGTGCCATTTTTCCTGTTTCTAAAACGTACTCAAGATTACCTAATTGAAAAGAATGTGTATTTATGCTCACGAAAAACCCTAAATGTTATATTTATATAGTGTAATGAAAAGGCCTAAAAACATTTAGGCACTCATAATAGAAAAATAGATATGAAAAAAGAAAGGATTATCCGCGTAGATTCAATTCTTTAATTAAAACTTGATAACGTCCTAAATCTTTATTTTTAAGATATTTCAACAACTTACGTCTTTTATGAACTAATTTTAAAAGCCCATGACGTGAGTGTATATCTTTCTTATGCTCTTTCAAGTGACCTGTAATATCGTCTATACGACTAGAAAACAATGCAACTTGAACCTCTGTACTGCCAGTATCATTGGCAGACTTTTGAAACTTCTTAACTAAATTTTGCTTAACTTCTTGGTTTAAAGACATTTATATCTCCAAAATATTTATATTAGATCTAAATCGCAGTATTATCCCATATTATCGTTTGATTTGCTAGATGTATATAAAACTTTTATAATTTATGCTTATGAATAACAACATTAACCTCCCATCACCAACTCCTGAAGCTCTATCGCATAGCGATATCCTTGCTGAAACCATAAGAAAAACGATAAAAAATTCGCAAAATCAACAAATTAGCTTTGCAGAATTTATGCAAATGGCGCTATATCAGCCAGAACTTGGCTATTACGTTGCCGGAGCACAAAAATTCGGTGCTTCTGGTGATTTTATCACAGCACCAGAAATATCGAGCTTATTTGGTAAGTGCATAGCCCAGCAATTTATGTCTAACAGCCATCCCAATACCTCAATTCTAGAGTTTGGTGCAGGAACTGGAAAACTATGTTTTGATATTTTAGCTGAGTTGAACTTACAAAATAGCTTACCAGAAAGATATTATATTCTCGAAGTAAGCCCAGATTTAATAAAAAAGCAACAGGATTTACTTAAAAATTTACCAGAAAATATTTATAAAAAAATTCAGTGGCTTGCAGAATTACCCAAAAATAAACTCAAAGCTTTCATC
>CAYGUI010000073.1:0-5951 GCA_964353115.1 uncultured Gammaproteobacteria bacterium | reverse complement strand
GAATTACGTAATCCTAATACTAAAATATTAGAAATTATAAAAACAAAACTTAAAATTAAAAATTTATGTCAAAAAATTATCGATCAAAATATTACCGATGTTATTAATATTGGGATTGGTGGATCAGATCTTGGGCCTAGAATGGCCTATCATGCATTATCGCCCTACTGGAACAATAATGTTACATGTCATTTTTTATCAAATATAGATCAACATGACATAAATATATTACTTAAAAAAATAGATCTTAATAAAACTATAATAATTATCTCTTCTAAATCTTTTACAACAGTGGAAACATTG
This sequence comes from uncultured Gammaproteobacteria bacterium, assembly GCA_964353115.1. Lineage (GTDB taxonomy): Bacteria > Pseudomonadota > Gammaproteobacteria > JAGOUU01 > JAGOUU01 > CAYGUI01. The sequence goes on along the minus strand of CAYGUI010000073.1, from coordinate 5,648 downwards.
GCTAATGCCAAAATACTTATTAATCATGGCGTAAAAAAAATTATTGCAGTAACTGCAAATAAACAAAAAGCTTTAGAATTTGGAGTTAAGGCCGAAAATATTTTTCCCATATGGGATTTTATCGGTGGTAGGTATTCATTATGGTCTGCAATTGGACTGCCGATTGCACTTGGAACTAGTTTTGAGGTTTTTGAAAAACTATTAGTAGGCGCTCATGAAATGGATTTACATTTTAAAAATACTAAAAATATTTTAGAAAATTTACCAATTGTTTTAGCATTAATTAGCATATGGTATAGAAATTTTTTAAATACCAATTCTCACGCAATTATTCCATATGGAACAAATTTAAAATATTTTGTCGATCATATTCAGCAGTTAGTAATGGAGAGTAATGGTAAGAATATAAATATTGATAGCAAATTTATTGATTATAATACTTGCCCTGTAATTTGGGGTGGTATTGGCACTAATTGCCAGCATGCTTTTATGCAGTTATTGCATCAAGGCTCTGATCTTATTCCTTGTGATTTTATTGCGCCAATTAAATCTTTTAGCCATGATCAGCAAACACATAAAATATTATTGGCCAATATGTTTGCACAAATTAATGTATTAAAATCCGGCGATAAAAATAGAGAACTATATAAAAATATTTTTGGAAATAAACCATGCAATATTATTTTATTCGAACAATTAACCCCTGAGTCTCTAGGGTCATTAATTGCTCTTTATGAGCACAAAACTTTTGCGCAAGGAATCTTGTGGAATATAAATAGCTTTGATCAATGGGGAGTTGAAGAAGGAAAAATAGCTGCAAAAAAAATAATTAAGGATATAGAAAGTTTTGAGTGCTTAGAAAATTATATTAATTATCTTTCAACAGAGACTTAATATTATTACGATGCCGCCAAATAATTAATATAACAATTATCGATACTGGCAACATATCCCAAAAGTTTAGTAGAAATATTCCAAAAATAGGCGTCAATATAGAAGCAACTAATGCCGCAAGACCTGAAATATTAAAAATTAATAATATTAACCCCCAAGTCAATAATGACAAACCAGCTAATGGCAATGACAATGCAGCCAAAACACCAACTGATGTTGCGACTCCCTTGCCTCCTTTAAAGCCAAAAAATATGGGATACATATGGCCCAATACACAGGTCAATCCAATCCAAAATAAATATTTAGGCTCAACAGCAAAATATTTGGCTAATAATACAGCTACAACGCCTTTTAGCGCATCGCCAAATAAAACCACCGCAGCCCATTTTTTACCAGATAAGCGATTAACATTTGTTGCACCAGGATTTTTAGAGCCGCCTTGACGCGGATCAGCAAGTTTAAAAATTTTTGATACAATAATGGCAATATTCAATGAGCCTAACAAATAGGCCGTAATAAACAGTAAAATAATCTTTAGCATAAACATATTATAGAGTTATTAAAAAATATGATCAGTAAAATATCCCTAAAAAATTTAATAATAAACACAATCATTGGTGTTTATACCCAAGAAAAAATTACGCCACAAAAATTAATCTTTAATATAACTATAGACTATGATTTTTCGCATGCCGCAGATGATAATTTAGAAAATACAATAAATTACGCTAATCTTGAAGAGCAAATAATATCTTTTATAAAAAAAACCAAATTTAATTTATTAGAAAGGTTAGCATTGGAATTAGCAGCTTTTATCAAGACAAATTTTGGCTATAATAAAATTAGTCAGGTTAGTATAGAAATTATTAAACCTGAGGCTATTGGAATGAAATCAACACCAAGTATTTTCTTGGAAATTTAATGGATAAAAATATGAAAGACCTAAAAAATTCAAAAAAATACAAAAAATATGAAAAAATGTCTAATTTAGGAAATGGCTTAGTTCTATTTGGATTTTTTAGTTTCATTGGAATAATTATCACTATGTCAGTTAATCCTTTAATACTTCCAATCTCAGTTATAACAGCAGGACCAATGATTAGTTTTGCAATAATGATAATAGGATCATTTATTGCCGACATTGGAGAGAAAAAAATTAAAAAAATAGATGAGAAAAATTCTCCTAAAAATACAGAGGCCTGCACGCAAACAGAAAGAGATGATATAGAGCCAATGGCTCAGTTAACTTCAGCTGCCGTACCAATACCTACAGGCTCTAAAGATTTAACAGGAGCTGATCAAGGCTGGATAGATCCTCACTCTCAAGGTCAGAGCTTGACGCAATAAAATCAAAGTCTATAATTTTATCTTTATCAAATGGCTCAACATAAACTCGATGTAATTGCGTAACTGTTGCATAACAACCAAGTTCACGACCAATATCAGCGACTAAAGTTCTAATATAGGTTCCTTTGCTGCAGAGTACTTCTAGTTGGAAACTGGATTCCCGCCTGCGCGGGAATGACGGCTCAGATTGCGGAAGTGCGCAGTCCGGCGCAGCCAGTGACGGCTCAGAGCACAGGAGCGAGGGATTATCAATTAATTCTAAACGAAAAATATTAATATCGCGCGGCTCACGTTCAACTTCTATTCCAGCACGCGCTAATTGATGTAATCTTTTTCCATTATGGCGAATTGCAGAAAACATGGGGGGAATTTGTTGTTGTGGTCCACGAAATTTTTCTAAAATTTCTGGTATTTTTTTTATATGAGATTCTAAAACTTCTGCTCTTTTAACAACAGTTCCTTCTAGATCAAAGCTATCAGTTTCGTAACCTAATTCCATAGTAACTTGATAGCACTTATTGCTATTTAAAAACTGATTAGTTAATTTTGTTGATTTTCCAAAACAGATTGGCAACATACCTGTTGCTAGAGGATCTAAAGTTCCAGTATGACCAGCTTTTTTGGCGCGATAGATTCTTTTTACTTTTTGTAAAATTTTATTAGATGTTATCCCTAATGGTTTATTTAACAGTAAAATTCCATTTACTTCACGAATCTCTTTGCCTTTCATCACGTAAAATTTGCTCTACTTGCAGTGCCATATCTAATGAATCATCATATTCAAAAATAAGCTTGGGAGTTGTACGAGTTGTTAATTTTTGTGCCAATTGGTGACGAATGAAGCCGGCAGCTTTATTTAAACTATTACAGTTTTCTTTTTTATTACCCGGCTGTCCTGTTTTATCTAATACTGTAAAATAAATTCTTGCCTGACCTAAATCATTAGCTAAGTTTACTTTAGTTATAGTAACCAAACCCAATTCCGGATCACGTAATTCACGTTGAATAATTTCAGCCACATGACGTTTAACTAATGCAGAAACTTTATCAATACGCATTTTTACAAAGTCCTCTTAACTTCCACTCTTTCAAAAACTTCTATTAAATCGCCAACTTTAACATCATTATAATTTTTAACGCCGATACCACACTCAGTTCCACTTTTAACTTCAGCAACATCATCTTTAAAGCGACGTAAGGATTCTAATTCTCCTTCATAAATTACAACGTTATCACGTAACACTCTAATAGGATTGCTACGCTTTATAGTACCCTCTGTCACTATGCAACCAGCAATTGCGCCAAGCTTAGATGATCTAAATACATCTTTAACCTCAGCAAGCCCCAAAATTTTCTCTTGAAACTCTGGAGACAGCATTCCAATCATCATGTTTTTAACATCATCAATAGCATTATAAATTACGCTATAGTAATTAATTATTACCTTTTCACGCTCCGATAAAGATTTTGCTACTTTATCTGCTCGAACATTAAAACCAATAATAATTGCATCTGCAGTCATTGCTAAAGTTACATCAGACTCATTAATACCGCCAACGCCCTTACCTAACACTTTAACTTTTATTTCACTTGTGGATAATTTAGTCAAAGACTCAGATAAAGCTTCAACAGATCCTTGAACATCCGCTTTAATAATAACATTCAGTTCTTGTACATTACCCTCTGCCATTTGGCCCATGAATAATGCTAGCTTATCTTCTTTACTAGTTTGCTGTTCTTTTTTACGAGTTAAATTAATTCTATTATCAGATAATTCACGCGCTTCTTTTTCTGATGGCATAACAATAAGTTCATCACCTGCTTGAGGTACACCAGATAAACCTAAAATTTCAATTGGAGTTGAAGGACCAGCACTAGTCAACATTTGACCTGTTGCATCAAGCATGGCACGAACTTTACCAAATTGTGTGCCAACTAAAACTATATCACCCTTTTTAAGCTCTCCTGCTTGAACCAAAATTGTTGCTACAGCACCGCGACCTTTATCTAATCGTGACTCAATAACCACACCTTCAGCAGGACCTTTTGATTTAGCTTTAAGTTCCAACATTTCAGCTTGCAATGCTATTCTTTCTAATAGATTATCAACACCTGCACCAGTTTTTGCTGAAACTTCAATAAAAGGAACTTCACCACCCCAGTCTTCTGGTAAAACATCATGCTGAGAAACTTCAGTCTTAACTTTACCAGGATCAGCTTCCGGCTTATCAACCTTATTAACTGCAACAATAATAGAAACCTTCGAAGCTTTTGCATGCTGAATAGCTTCAACTGTTTGAGGCATAACACCATCATCGGCAGCAACTACTAATATAACTATATCGGTACAATTTGCACCGCGTGCACGCATCGCACTAAATGCAGCATGCCCAGGTGTATCTAAAAATGTAATAACACCTTGTTTATTTTTTACCTGATAAGCACCAATATGCTGAGTAATACCACCTGCCTCACCAGAAACAACTTTTGCTTTACGAATATAATCAAGCAATGAAGTTTTTCCATGATCAACATGTCCCATGATGGTAACTACCGGGGCTCTATTTTTCTCATCACTTTGATTAACTAAAATAGAGTTAATAATATCATTTTCATGATCGGATACATTACTTGCTTTTGCAGTATGACCTAATTCTTCAACTAAAAGAATTGCAGTATCTTGATCAATTGTTTGATTAGCAGTAGCCATTGTTCCCATTTTCATTAAGGCTCTTATAACTTGGGAAGACTTAACCGCTAATTTCTTAGCTAATTCTGCAACAGTTATATTTTCAGGAACAACAACATCTATTTTTTTCATACCAACTGGCTTTTTAAAACCATGTTGATTATTAGCTAAAAACCTTGCTCTTCGCTCCTCTTCCTGCCTTTTTACTAACTTTTGTTGCTCTTCATCATCTTCTTCTTTAATTATAGATAAATCTTTTATTTTATTAACGTCTATATTTTCAGAAGAAGTTTTTACCGCTTTTTTAGTAGATTTTTTAGTTTTAACTGCTGGTTTTTTTGATTCATCATCTAACTTAGAATCATCGCCTACTCCAACTTTATGTACTGTTTCCGGCTCCTGAGAATCTGATACTTTTAATTTTTGATCTTTTTCTAACTTTTCAGCTTCTTTCTTTTGAGATAATAATTTTTCTTTTTCTTCTTGCTCTTTTTTTAATATTTCAGCTTTTTGCTGTTCTTGTCGAACAAATTCATCTTCTTTTTTCTGAATTTCAGCTTTTAAGTTATCAAAAATATCTGTTGAAACTAATGTTTTTTTAACAACAGCAGATGCTCTACTTTTAACTCTCTTAACTTCAATTGATCCAGACTTAGTATTTTTAACTGTAGAATCTTTATTACCACCAATAGATAATTTTTTACGAGCACCTAAAGTT
>CAYGUI010000072.1:2860-5957 GCA_964353115.1 uncultured Gammaproteobacteria bacterium | reverse complement strand
TTTTCTGGATTCCCGCCTACGCGGGAATGACAGGCGAAGCCGACAGAGGGGTTTTTTTCAATGAGTCGAGAACTTATAAAGATAAAAACAACGCCTGTGCCCCAGACAATAATAATAAAAATATTGTCAAAGGCAATTGCGATGTTTCAGATAAATACGCAACAATATAACTAGCAAACGCTCCACCTAAAATTTGCAGTACGGTATAAACACTACTAGCAAAACCAGACATATCGTGAATGCTTTCTAACGCCAGGACAAAACAGTTAGAAAAAATAAATCCTAGTCCAATCATTGATATTCCGATTGGAAGTATTACAGCGTAAATATTATGCGTAAAAATAAAGGATAAAAATAACATTAGCACCGAACTTAATAAGACGATATAAACTCCTAATCGTAAAATTTTAGTAATATTAAAAAATCTTAGCAATAAAATATTAAGTAATAAGCTAAATGCAAAAACTAATCCTAATTTAAGAATTAGATCAGCATATTGAATTTGCGTTAAACCAAAAGTTTTTTGTAATAAAATTGATGATGCCGAATTCCAAGAAATTAAAAATGCATACGATAAAAACACTATAGAGCTATATTTAACAAAGTTTTGCTCTTTTAATAATCTTTTAATTGATTGATATATATTTATTTTATTTTTATCTTCTGCATTATTTTCAGAATTTGGTTTTGTTTCCGGCAGAAAAGCAGCTAGAAAAACAAAAACAAATAATATATATAAGGTTTGTGTTAAAAATATAATACGCCAACCGAAATATTTATCTAATAAACTCCCGGCAAGTGGTGTAAGCGATACTAAGAAAACATTTGCAAATGATGCAATTGAACTAAATATTGATAACTGTTTTGAAGTTAATACATCTTTAGATATAGAGCGCGCCAAAGTTAATGAGCCACCGCACCCAATACCTTGCATAAATCTTCCTAATATTAAAATTTTAATATCATAAGAAAAATAACAAGTTAATGATCCAATAATCGCGATAAATAATCCTAAAAAAATCGGCTTTTTTCGACCAATATGATCCGACAAAGCTCCGTAAAAAATAGGTGATAGAGATAAGCCCAGAAAATATATCGAAATAGAATATTGTACGTTAGTATTTGTCGTATTCAAGCTCTCGGCAATATTTAATAATGCCGGCAAGTACATATCGGCAACTACTCTGCCAAGAGATGAGAACGATAATATAAGTAAGAAAAAAGTTAAAGGATTATTCAAAATAATTATTAAATTAAAGAGGCTATTTTATCTATTTCTTTTTTAAATTCTGCAATATCTTTAAAGCGGCGATAAACTGAAGCAAAACGCACATAAGCAACTTCATCAAGTTTTTTTAATTCGCGCATAACAAGCTCACCAATAAAACTGGATTTAACTTCTTTTTCACCACTAGTACGTAGTTCATGCTTAATTATATTTATTGATCTTTCAATAGACTCTGCACTAACTGAGCGTTTTTGTAACGCATGTAGCATACCGTTTTTTAATTTTTGCTCAGAAAATTCTTCCCGTACGTCACCACGCTTAATAACACGTGGGAAAGACAATTCTGCCAATTCATAAGTAGTAAACCGCTCTTGACAGCTAACACATTCGCGCCGTCTTTTAATTTGCTCGCCTTCACTAAAAAGGCGAGAATCAGTTACTTTTGTATCAGCTGCTCCGCAAAATGGACATTTCATATATCAATATACCGGAAATTTACTACATAATTGTATAACTTTATTACGAACCTCAGTAATAACTTTCTCATCGCGAATATTATCTAAAACATCACAAATCCAATTAGTTATATCTTTGGTTTCTTGCTCCTTAAATCCTCGAGTAGTAATCGCTGGAGTACCAACACGCAATCCACTCGTTTCAACAAAAGAACGCGGATCATTTGGTACTGAATTTTTATTAGTGGTAATATTTGCGCGCCCTAATGCATCTTCAGCCTCGCGCCCAGAAAAATCTTTATCAGAAAAATCTATTAAGATTAAATGACTATCTGTGCCATCAGTTACTAATTTATAACCACGTTTTTTAAGTTCTTCAGCCATAGTATTAGCATTAGTAACTACTTGCTGCTGATAAGTTTTAAATTCAGGCTCTAATGCTTCTAAAAATGCTACTGCTTTACCAGCAATAACATGCATCAAAGGTCCGCCCTGTGTGCCTGGAAAAACTGCTGAATTAAATTTTTTGGTAAACTCTGGCTCACGATTCGACAAAATTATTCCACCACGTGGTCCACGTAAAGTTTTATGTGTTGTTGAGGTCACAACATCAGCATATGGTAGCGGTGATGGATAAATTCCTGCAGCTATTAAACCTGCAACATGAGCCATATCAACAAATAAATATGCGCCAACCTTATCAGCGATTTCGCGAAATTTTTTCCAATCAGCAACACGTGGGTAAGCAGAGAAACCTGCAATTATCATTTTTGGCTTATATTCCTGAGCTTTTTTCTCAACGTCATCATAATCGATTAATCCTGTATCAAGATTAATACCATAACTTACCATATTGTAATTTTTACCAGAAAAATTAACTTTTGAGCCGTGAGTTAAATGGCCGCCGTGCGATAAATCCATTCCTAAAACTGTATCACCAGGATTAAGAAGTGCCAAGTAAACTGCTGCATTTGCCTGTGATCCTGAATGTGGTTGAACATTAGAGTATTTGCAATCAAACAATTTTTGTAATCGCTGATTAGCTAAATTTTCAGCGACATCAACGTATTCACAACCACCGTAATAACGTTTGCCAGGATAACCTTCAGCATATTTATTCGTCATAATAGAGCCTTGCGCTTCCATTACACGAGGGCTTGCATAATTTTCTGATGCTATTAACTCGAGATGCTCTTCTTGTCTTTTTGCTTCATTTTTAATTGCTTGACCTAATTCTTGATCAAAATTATCAATATTTTTGTTATTAAATGCTGTCATTCTTACCTCTTGTTACTGGATTCCCGCCTTCGCGGGAATGACGGGACCTAACCAAATAATTGTCGCTCGTCATTCCCGCTAGTCGCTCGTCATTCCCGCTAGTCGCTCGTCATTCCCGCTAGTCGCTCGTCATTCC
>CAYGUI010000072.1:0-2760 GCA_964353115.1 uncultured Gammaproteobacteria bacterium | reverse complement strand
CGCGAAGGCGGGAATCCAGTTATTTTTTATAAAAACTTAGTTCACCTTTTTTACTATCTACAATTATTGTATCATTAGCAACAAATTTTCCCGACAAAATATCTTGCGCAAGTGGATTTTCAACCTCACTTTGAATAGCACGTTTTAAAGGTCGTGCACCAAAAACAGGATCAAAACCAACTTCTGCCAGTTTCTTAAGTGCAGAATCTTTTACTTCTAAAACAATATTTCTATTTAGTAAGCGCCGAGCAAGATGTGCAATCTGAATTTTAGCGATAGCTGCAATATTATTTTCTGATAATGGGTGAAACACGACAGTATCATCAATACGATTCAAAAACTCCGGTCTAAAATGCTGACTTAAAATTTCTATAATTTTGTTTTTTATATCTACATAATCTGATTTCTTTTCTGACATTTCTTGAATCATGCTTGATCCCAAGTTAGAAGTCATGACTATTACTGTATTTTTAAAATCAACAGTGCGTCCTTGACTGTCAGTTAAGCGCCCATCATCTAATACTTGTAACAAAATATTAAATACATCTGGATGAGCTTTTTCAACTTCGTCTAATAAAATTACTGAGTATGGTCTTCGACGAACAGCTTCGGTCAAGTAACCACCTTCTTCATAACCAACATACCCAGGAGGAGCTCCAATTAAACGTGCCACAGAATGTTTTTCCATAAATTCTGACATATCTATTCGTATCATCGCATCTTCAGTATCAAATAAAAATTCAGCTAAAGACTTACATAATTCCGTTTTACCAACACCTGTTGGACCTAGAAATAAAAATGATCCAACTGGCCTATTCGGATCACTCAGTCCAGCGCGCGAACGGCGTATAGCATTAGCAACAGCATTTACTGCTTCATCCTGACCAATCATGCGTTTATGCAAAGAATCTTCCATGCGTAATAACTTCTCTTTTTCACCTTCTAGCATTTTAGAGACAGGAATACCGGTCCAACGCGCAACAATATTAGCAATTTCTTCTTCACCGACTTTATTACGTAATAAAGTCGGTGATTTTTTTTCTGCAACATTTTCTTGCTGTACCGCTTCTGATAATTGCTTTTCCAATTCTGGAATGTGCCCATATTGCAATTCCGACATCCGAGTTAAATCACCGGCACGCCGTGCACTTTCCAATTCTATTCGCGCTTTTTCTAAAGCTTCTTTTATATTTTTTGTTCCTGCCAACGCAGCTTTTTCTGCTTTCCAAATTTCATCGAAATCAGAATATTCTTTTTCTAATTTATTAATATCTGTTTCTAAATCAGCTAAGCGTTTTTTTGATTTTTCATCTTTTTCTTTACGCAAAGCTTCGCGTTCTATTTTTAGCTGAATTAAACGACGATCTAATTTATCCATTTCTTCTGGCTTAGAATCAATTTGCATGCGAATATCACTCGCTGCCTCATCAATCAAATCAATAGCTTTATCTGGTAATTGCCTGTCAGAAATATATCTATGCGATAAAACTGCCGCTTCAACTAATGCCGGATCAGTAATTTCTACACCATGATGAATTTCGTAACGCTCTTTTAGGCCACGTAAAATTGCTATGGTATCTTCAACTGTTGGCTCAGAAACTAAAACTTTTTGAAATCTGCGTTCAAGAGCTGCATCTTTTTCAATATATTTACGATATTCATCTAAAGTTGTCGCACCAACGCAGTGTAATTCACCGCGTGCTAAGGCGGGTTTTAGCATATTACCAGCATCAAGTGAGCCTTCAGCTTTTCCGGCACCAACTAAAGTATGTAGTTCATCAATAAATAAAATGATATTTCCTTCCTGTTTTGCAATGTCATTTAAAACAGCTTTTAATCGCTCTTCAAAATCACCGCGAAATTTGGCACCAGCTAATAGTGCACCTAAATCTAATGATAATAATCTTTTATTTTTAAGTCCTTCTGGAATTTCGCCATTAACTATACGCTGCGCCAGACCTTCTGCGATTGCTGTTTTACCAACTCCTGGCTCACCAATTAATACCGGATTATTTTTAGTACGACGCTGCAAAACCTGAATGGTGCGACGAATTTCCTGATCGCGACCAATAACTGGATCAAGCTTACCTTTTCGGGCGCGCTCTGTAATATCAATAGTATATTTTTCTAGCGCTTGACGCTGCTCTTCAACATTAGGATCATTCACTTTTTGATCACCACGAATTTTTTTAATTATTTCGGTTATAACTTTTTTATCAGCACCGCTTTCTATTAATAATTTATTGGCATCGGAATTTTTATCTTCTAATAATGCCAATACAAAAATTTCACTGGAAATATAAGCATCTTTTTGCTCTTGTGCTAATTTGTCGCAAATATTTAATACACGAGATAATTCTTGTGAAATTCTAATATCACCATTTGAATTATTATATGTTGCAAAATTATTTAATTTCTCATCAAGCAAGATACGCAATTTCTGTATATTAATATTAGCCTGGACTAATAAACTACGAACTGTGCTGCCTTCCTGATCAAGCATAGCTTTTAATAAATGCACAGAAGTAATTTCAACATGCGAGCGCCCCACTGCTAAAGATTGAGCATCTTCTAAAGATTTTTGAAATTTATTTGTAAATTTATCGAAACCCATAATATATCTCCTGATTAATTAGCATATTAATTATTTAAAAGCATTAATTGTTTACCATCATTCCCGCGATTGTTTACCGTCATTCCCGCGATTGTTTACCGTCATTCACTCGATTGTTTAAATACATAGAGTAGATGGTTAAACTA
>CAYGUI010000071.1:0-6160 GCA_964353115.1 uncultured Gammaproteobacteria bacterium | reverse complement strand
CGTCCTCATACCGCAATTCCTCATACCAGTGGACATGGTCATCCCCTAGCAAATCGTCATCCCCGAGCAAATCGTCATCCCCGAGCAAATCGTCATCCCCGCGAAGGCGGGGATCCAGTTCTAAATAACATTCCCGATAAATTAATTTCTTATTTTTTAAAACATTATTAACTTTATTTGATATAGGAAAAACAAATTTATTTATCTTTAATTTATTAATTTCTATTTTGGCTTGCGCTAATAATTTAGTAAATATTTTTTGGTTTCTATATTCAGGATCAACCATCGCAGTAATATAAACTGCATCATCATAAAATAAAAAAAATCCTAAGTAACCAATTAATTTATTATCATCATAATAAAAAAAATCACGTGCATTATCTTTTTTATTTATTCTGTCTTCAATAAGATACCAATAGACAACGGGCATTGAATTATCAAAATTATGGCATTTTGATAATAACTGATAAATTTCATTTAATTTATTGTTGCTCATCTACTTAGTCTAGCAGCAGATGCTGGTGCTGGCATTGAAATTTGGCCTATACCAATATTTGTAACATAATTATTTGAGGCATCAATTATTTCTGTTATCCATCTTAAAAAAGTATATTTCTGTGGAAATTTAAATTTTTTATTTTCTTCTAATAATGCACTGTTTCCTGTCGCAAATTTTCTAATATATTCAATTGATGTTTTAGAGCTCAATAAAGTATATTGACCTGGTAGTGTTTCTTCAAAATTTTCATCTGAAAGTTGTATGCCAGCAGCTCCGGCTATTAGGCAATCATCTCCAGTATTTATGTCTTCAAAAATAACTATTGATTGGCTATCAATGTCTTGTGTTATAGAAGATTTTTCGGGCATGAAAATAATATTAATTTTAGCTTTTGCGGCTAAATTTTTTAATTCTTCGTCACTATTTTCGCTTAAAATACGTAATAAATTATTCAAATAAGTTTGATGATATCTTGAAACATCATATAAATATATTTTAAAGTCAAAAAAATTAACTAGCATAAAAAGCATGCCGATATAGCTTTTATTATAAAAAAGAGGGTTTGCCATTAATGCTTTATTATAATTACTTAAATCACTATTAATTACTACAGGATCATTTGATGCTGTTCTTGGAAGTATAGTTAATGGTTGTAGTTGTCTACTTTGAAAAACTTGTAAATTTGGTGTAGCTCCATATAATCCACCTTTTTCCCAGAAATAAATACAAGATTTTAGTTGCATTTCCAGAGGAATATTTAGATGTAAAATATTTTTCCAGTTGAAATATGAATGCATTTTTTTTGTTATTAATCCGGCACAGACTAAAATATTTTTGTTCTCTGGATTAGGCAATAATAAATATGAAATAAATTCTTGACCTTGAGGGAATTTAGCAAAAACATTTGAAAATCTTTCTTGTATATGAGCAAGTTCTAAAATTTCTTTGATTATTCTTATTTGAGTAGATTGATATTCTATAATTCCTGATGTTTTATCCCATGAAATAGTTATTTTTTTCCTTTGTTCATCTGCGTTTGCTTCTCGAGATATTAGTAGGCGAATCTCACCTGTATAGCCATTTTTTACAATATGATCTAAAGCTTCTAGAGTTTTGATGATGTTATTTAAATTTTCTGGATTAATAAATCCAGAAATAAAGCCATAGACAATATCGAAAGAATCAAAAGGAGGTAGCATAAAATATTATTATTTTTATTTTTTTATTATTGTGATTCGACAAGGCATTCAGTTATAAACTCAATGACCTTATCAGTGTTAATAGATGTGCAAACTTTAACTAATGGTAGTTTTTCCCATGGAGTATTTTCCCAATTAGAAAATTCCAAATCAGATAATATAGTTTGACCTCGAGCAATGCCATCAGTTACCACTCTCATGCCACCAGTTTTAGTTTCAAAATACTCAGGATGCATTAGGTAGGCAAGGGCGGTTAAATCATGTGCCGATGCTCCAGGTAATTTACGCACAGTTTTATAGAAATTTTGATAAAACTGCCATGAATCGTGAATAAACTTGCCTTGTATACCAGCTTTATCTTTTAGCATGGATAAATAATTTTGATCTAAAATTACTCCCATAGTCACGTTTAGACCAACCATTGTGATGTCCCAGCCAGCAGTTAAAACTTTATCTGCAGCATAAGCATCATTCCAGACATTAGCTTCAGCAACGGGGCTAATATTGCCAGTATGATCGATAGTGCCACCCATAATCACAACTTCTTTAACTTTTTGTGCAATCTGAGGCTCTAATTTTAAAGCTTCGGCAAGATTTGTTAGGGGCGCAATGGCGCATAAAGAAATTTCACCAGGATTATCCATAATTTGTTGCACAATAAATTCAGCTGCATTTTGATTTATAGCCCGAGTTTTAGGCTCTGCAATTTCAATATCGCCCAAACCATTATTACCGTGTACAAAACCGCCAACTTCAAATTCAACGCCGTTTAATGGTTTTTCTGCGCCTTGTGCCACAGGAATATCTTCACGTTCAGCAATTTCCAGCAATTTTAATGCATTTTTAGTTGATTGTTCGGTTGTTGCATTACCAAAAACGGTAGTTAAACCAACTAATTCTATTTCTGGATGATTTACTGCCATAAAAATTGTAGCTGCGTCATCAGCACCTGGATCAGTATCGATAATAATTTTTTTCATAAGGTGATGTTTTTTAATATGCTTCTTTTTTTAGATTGGTCATTATATTATATTTGAGTAACACATCAAAATAACAGGAGTTTTTATGGTAACAGGAGTTTCTACAATTGAAATTATAGGATACGAAATAATAGATTTACGTTTTCCAACGTCTGAAGGGCTTCATGGATCAGATGCAAAACATACAAACCCAGACTATTCAGCACCATATTTAATCTTAAAAACATCTGATCCCAATTTAACGGGAATAGGTCTAAGTTTTACTATTGGAGATGGAAATCAATTGGTCGTTGATGCAGTTAAAATTTTAATGAAGCAAGTAGTTGGGCGAAATCTTAGTGATATTACTGAAAATATGGGATCTTTTTGGAGTGAAATAGTTTATAGAAATAGTCAGCTTTGTTGGGTTGGTCAAGACAGTGGAGTAAAAGCGCTAGCAACAGCAGCAGTGATAAATGCAGTTTGGGACCTTTGGGCTAAACATGAAAAAAAACCTCTATGGAAATTAGTATCCGATATGTCTCCTGAGGAGTTGTTACGTTGTATCGATTTAACTTATTTATCTGATGAGATTGATGCAGAAAAAGCTTTTAAGTTATTACGGGCTCCACGTAAATTTGATACAGAAAGGTTAATGCAACTAAAAGCTCGAGGATATCCGGCATATTCTACTTCTGCTGGGTGGCTTGGATATACCGACGATGAGGTTAGAGAAAAGTGCGCAGATTTATTAAAAGAAGGCTGGAGACATATAAAATTAAAAGTTGGTAGAGATTTTTCTGAAAATATTAGAAGAATATCTTTAGTACGATCTATTGTTGGTCCTGATGTAAAAATAATGATCGATGCAAATCAAGTTTTAAGTGTTGAAGAAAGTCGCAGATTAATTTTGGAATTAAAAGAAAAAAATCTTGATATATATTTCTTTGAAGAGCCAACTCATCCTATGGATGTTCAGGGGCATAAAAAAATTAAAGACTATGCCGCTTCAATTGGATCAAATATAAAAATTGCAACAGGTGAGCAGTGTCCTAATAGTGTGGTTTTTAAGCAGCTGATATCCTTAAAAGCTTTAGATTTTTGTCAGTTTGATCCATGCCGTTTAATGGGAATAAATGAGGCTTTAGCGGTTATGTTAATGGCGGCTATTAATAATATCCCTGTTTATCCTCATGCTGGTGGTGTTGGTTTATGCAATTATGTGCAGCACTTATCTGTTATATACAGATTGGTGTTTGGAAAGCATGATGGAATTACTGAATATGTTTCGCATCTGCAGGAGCACTTTGTTGATCCTGTAAAAGTTTCTAGTGGCCACTATCAATTGCCGGAGAGTTATGGTTGTAGTGTAGAAATAAAACCTGAAATTTTAGAGGTATATCGTTATCCTGACGGTATTTATTGGCGCGAAAAATTATTATCTGCTCCACTTTCTAGTTTTGTTGCTGCATCGGCCACTGCTTTGTCAGATAAGGTCATAGCAGCAGCATCTGCAGCAGCATCTTTAGATTAAAGAATACGCTTAACAACACTGTCATTTGGAGTAATTAGATGTTTAATTGCTCCAATCATATGAAGAACAATAATTCCCATTGCTGCTGTTCCAGTATAAGTATGTATATTATATGCGATACCGGAGACAACTTTATTTAGTGGTAAAAACATTGGTACTGCATGACCAAACCAGTAAATTACTTTACCACCAGTTTGTGACATTATTGTGCCACTTATTGGCATAATGATGATTATTAGATACAAAATATAGCGTGTTAATTTAGCTAAATTTTGCTCCCATTTTTGCATAAATGCGGGATATATAGGTTTGGCGTTTAGTATTGCCCAAAGAAAAAAAACTATTCCAATAAATAAAAAAGTAAAGCCAAAAGATTTGTGCAGTAAAATATATTGCAGTTTTTCTGGAGCGTCTTTTGGAAAGTATTCGCGGCGATAGACCAAAAAGTACTGAATGGCAAAAAATAGCATGGTTATCCAGTGTAGAGTTTTAGTTATAACTCCATATTTTTGGGTGGAATTTTTGATTTGCATATTTATATCCTTATAATTTAATTACATTAAGAATTTATTCTACTATTTTTTTATCGAAAAATCCTTGACATACAAAGCCTTTCATTAGAAAATTATGTTCATTCTCAATCTATGGCTATGTAGCTCAGCTGGTTAGAGCACAGCACTCATAACGCTGGGGTCGGTGGTTCAAGTCCACCCATAGCCACCAATATCTTTTATTTAGCGGTAAACAACATGTTTCGTAGAAATTTATTATTAATTTTATTCTGTAGTTTTGGTTTAACTACTGTATCTTTTGCTAGTTATGTTGATCACATTAATTCAAATGACAATAAAAAACATTTTATTTCAGTTAATGGCGGTTTTTGTGGTGATGATCATATTTATTTTCTAGATCGAGGTTTTTCAGTCGGATACATTATTAATAAATATCAATCAATAGAGATGGGACTCAATGTTTTAGCTGGAGGACGTGGAGGAGGAGAAGTTTTATTTGGCGTTCCTATAGGCTTGAAATTTCATTTACCAATAGATAATTCTATCGGATTGTATTCTAAGATTGGCTCTAATATTCTTAGACAAAGTGATAATAATCATAAAATTTATGTTTTAGCTTATGGCGAAGTAGGTTTAGAAATTCCTCTTTTGTCTTCTTTTGCTGTGGACTATACTTATCAACGTTATTTAAGTACAGTTGGAATTGATGCGGAAATTGCAGTGAAATTTTTATATAAATTTTGATAGAAAAGGAGCCTGGCTCCGTACTAATGAATCCAAATACGCAATTGCCAGCTATGGCAGCAGCAGAGACTGCAACTTTTGTTCCAGCATCTATAAGAACAAATACAACTGTTTATGATAAAGATGGTATGGCGCAGAAGGAATCTGTCACTATTGAATCTGGTAGAGCATCTTTTGGTGCTATTTCAAAAACTTTAGCTAAAACTGATGACACCAGCAGAATTAGGCATATTAGAACTGATGAAGCTCCTATTACTTTAAGGCAAATATTGGATTTTGCTAAACTTAGAGATCGTGAAATTGCAATTTTATACGATAATGAAGGGAAGCCACCAGCAGGAAGATATTCTTATACTCGTATTTGTTTGTACTCTAGTAGTGAGCGTAGTACATTGATTGGTTCAGCTGCAAATAAAACTCAAGCAGCAGCTCATTTAGTTCTCCCCCCAGAATTAAGAGGAAGGTACAGGTTTATTGCTCACACCCATCCAACTTTTGATCCTTATAAAGCTCAAGTGAATCAAGATATCAGAGTAGCAAAAGGACATGTTGAAATAGTTACTGAAGAAATTGATAATTGCCCATTATTTGGTAGTAGCTTTCAAATGAAAATGTGACGGAGCCAGGCTTCTAACGGAGCCAGGCTCCTTTTTAATGATATAACTCACGATTAACATAATCTTCATAGTAAGCCGTATTATCATTATGAAACA
>CAYGUI010000070.1:0-6234 GCA_964353115.1 uncultured Gammaproteobacteria bacterium | reverse complement strand
CATCAATATTTAAATAATCCAAATAATCCAGATAGCTTGGTATTTTTATTATAGTTATAAGATTAGATAACTTCTTTAATATTTCTTTTTTTTTATTATCTAATTTGCTGCTTAATACTATAAAACTTATGATTGATGAATATGAAGCATCAGAAATTAATGTTTTTATATCATCTGTAATCTTATCAAAATTTAATATTATATAGTTTAATACATCTGTATGGAGGAGGTATTTATCCACAACTATTACTCCATAACTACTTCTTTATAAGAATTATTTTTTATTAATTGCTTTAATAATTTATGATTCAATGCATGGCCTGATTTACAACCAACAAAATGTCCTTGTATAGGCTTACCTAATAAATAAAGATCTCCTACTGCATCTAAAATTTTATGCTTAATAAACTCATCACTGTAGCGAAGACCATCTTCATTAACAATATTATCGTCACCTAATACGATTGTATTCTCAATACTAGCTCCACGCGCTAAATTACGAGACTTTAAAAATTCATATTGATTCAAGAAGCCGAAAGTTCTAGCACGACTTACATCGCGAACAAAACAATCAGTTGAAAAATCTATAGTTAATTCTTTATTACTATATATAAATGACGGATGAGAAAAATCTATAAAAAAACTTATTTTAAAACCATCATAAGGCAATAATGATACCTTATCGCCTTTTTCACCTACGATATCAATTTGCTCTGTTATTTTAATATAACCCTTTTTTGCTTTTTGAGTTTTAACTCCAGCAGAGCGCAATAAAAATACATGATCAGATGAACTACCATCCATAATTGGTACTTCTGGTGCAGTTAAATCGATATATATATTATCTATCTCTAAACCTGCAATAGCAGCTAATAAATGCTCAATAGTTACAACTAAAACATCGTTATTATGCAATGTAGTTGAAAGCTCACTTTCTATCACATTAAGAGGATTTACTTTTATCTCAACAATAGGGTCTAAATCAACTCGGCGAAATATAATTCCTGTATTTTCAGCAGCAGGATGCAAAGTCATTGTTACTTCTTTACCAGTATGTAGCCCAATTCCTTTTGAACTAATAGAATTTTCAATAGTTTTTTGGTACATCATTCTTATTATTCTATTAAATTGCTTTTTTGCTTACGTAAAAAAGCAGGTATATCCAGATAATCCATATCTTTACTAATAAATCCTTTCTTTTTTTCTCGTAATTCCTTTTCTCTTTTTAATCTAAGAGCTGCATCTGCATGTAATTTATCTTCTGCTCTATGATCAGAAACTTCTTTTACTCCTGACATACAATGTCCAAGACCGGTAGCAACAACTGTAACTTTTATTTCATCACATTTTTCGCTATTAATTACTGTACCAATCACAACAGTAGCATCTTCAGAAGTAAGCTCACGTATAGCCTCACCAACTTCTTGGAATTCAAACATAGAAAGCCTGTCATCAGCAGTAATATTTACTAAAATACCTTTTGCACCAGTTAAACTAATATCTTCTAACAATGGACTACAAATTGCAGCTTCTGCTGCTTGACGAGCACGCCCTTCTCCCGAAGCAATTCCCGTGCCCATCATCGCCATGCCCATTTCTGACATAACAGCTTTTACATCCGCAAAATCAACATTAATTAATCCTGGCATTGTGATTAATTCAGAAATTCCTTGTACAGCCCCGAGTAAAACATTATTCGCAGCTTTAAAAGCTTCTAATAAACTAACATTTTTTCCAAGGACACTAAGCAATTTATTATTTGGTATTGTAATTAAGGAATCAACATTTTGAGAAATTTCATTAATTCCTTTTTGCGCTACTTGTTCACGCTTACGACCTTCAAATGGAAATGGTTTTGTTACTACAGCAACAGTTAAAATTCCTAAGTCTTTTGCAATTTCTGCAATAACTGGGGCCGCTCCCGTTCCGGTTCCACCACCCATTCCAGCAGCGATAAAAACCATATCCGATCCTTGCAATAACTCTTCTATTTGCTCACGATCTTCTAATGCAGCTTGTTTTCCAATTTCTGGATTAGCTCCAGCTCCCAAGCCTTTTGTAACTGCGCTACCAATTTGTAAAATAATTTCTGCTGTGGAATTTTGTAAAGCCTGAGCATCGGTGTTAACCGCAATAAATTGCACACCTTTAATATCAGCTTTAATCATTTCAGCAATGGCATTGCAACCACCGCCACCAACACCAAAAACTTTTATAACTGCTTTATTATTATCCATCACTTCAAACATGAATCCCCCACACACTAGATCTTACAGTAGTATAATAGAAAAAATTAAAAATTACCAACGAACCAATTACGCATTAATTGCCATACATTTTTAAAATTTGAACGCGATAAAAGCTCCGTATTTTTAGTGCATTGATTATGATGCCCATATAATAATAATCCAACTCCTGTCGCATAAATAGGATTATTTACTACATCAATCATGCCATGCACAAATTGTGGAGCCCCAAGACGTACTGGTATTTTAAAAATATCTTCAGCCAAGTCAATTGCATCACGCATTTTTGAACTTCCGCCAGTAAATACTATGCCAGACGCTATCAACTGCTCAAAACCACTTCGCTGCAACTCTTCTTTAATTAAATAAAATAATTCTTCATAACGCGGCTCAATAACTTCCGCTAATAATTTTTTAGAAATTTGACGACTTTTTCTATCACCAACAGCAGCAACATCAATCATATCGTCAACATCAACACTCGCTGCAATTGCTGATCCGTGTAATATTTTTAATTCTTCAGCATGTTGTGTTGGCGTTCTAAGAGCAACAGCTATATCATTAGTAACTTGATCACCAGCTATTGGTATTACAGCCGTATGGCAAATAGATCCATTAGTAAATACTGCAATATCAGTTGTACCGCCACCAATATCTACAATACAAACTCCGAGCTCTTTTTCATCTTCAGTTAAAATACTATAACTTGAAGCTAACTGCTCTAAAATAATATCTTCAACTTCTAAGTTGCAACGTCTGACACACTTGATTATATTTTGTGCAGCACTTACTGCTCCAGTCACCATATGTACTTTTGCTTCTAGGCGTACACCGCACATGCCGATTGGATCTTTAATTCCTTCTTGTGAATCGATAATAAATTCTTGCGGCAAAATGTGTAATATTTTTTGATCTGCTGGTAGTGCCATTGTACGCGCTGCATCAATTACACGATCAATATCTTGGGAAGTAACTTCTTTATCACGTATAGCTATAATTCCATTGGAATTAATACTACGAATATGACTACCTGCTATTCCAGTAAATACCGAATGCACTCGACATCCAGCCATCAACTCCGCTTCTTCAATAGCTTTTTGAATGGAATATACTGTTGATTCAATATTAACAACTACGCCTTTTTTTAATCCATGTGAACGATGATGTCCAAGGCCAATAATATTAATTACGCCATTTTCAGTAATTTCACCGACTATGGCAACGACTTTAGACGTTCCAATATCAAGACCCACAAGCAATTGCTTTTCCGTTTTTTTTACCATAATTTTTACCTGTATGCCGTCTCCTTTAACAACCTAAATTCCGTCATTCCCGTGAAAAAGGGAATGACATTTTTATCCCAACGCCATTCCATGGCTGTAGCGCATATCAATATAACTAATTTTTGGATACCTTTTGATTATACTATTATAGTACCTAAAAAAGCTTATTGCTCTATTCTCAACATCTTTTGAGCCAAAAAAACAAGTAATATTATTATTTAACAATATTTTCCAAGAATTATTTTTATCTACAATAACTTTTTTTAATTCCAAATTATTCTGTGCTGCTGTTAAATTAAGTTTATAATACAGCTCGCATATTTCTTTTGCTTTATTTTCTGGGCCTATAAAAACAATACTATCATTATCTTCTTCAATTGTTTGGCTTGATGTTTTTATTAACTCACATTTATCAGTAATTATCTCATTATTAAAAAGTCCTAATCTATTTTTTTCAGTCAAGTAAATTTCTATAGTATTAGGCCATACTTTTTTTATAATAATTTGCTCAATCCATGGATTATTCTCTTTAACAAAATCCTTAATTTTATTAATATTTAATGCAAAAAAGCCTCTATTTTTTTGAATTTTTAACACATTTTGAACATCTGCTTGCAAATCTTGTGGCACAGTATTAACAAAATTATTTTTTATTTTCACCTTATTTATTGGGAATAATGAAAATAAATTATGGATTACAAAAAATACAAAAAATATGACTCCTGAAATAAAAAACGCTTTTTTATGCCTGACCATAACCTTTTTCAGCAATGACTTTATTTTTTAAACTCGCATTATTTAAAAGATCTAGAGCTATATCTGAAAAATTAATACCTTTGGCTGCAGCCGCCTGTGGAATTAAACTACGCTCTGTCATGCCAGGAACTGTATTTAATTCCATTACATAAAAATTTTGATCTTTATCACATAAAAAATCTACACGACCAAAAGAACGGCAATCTAGCGCATCAAAAACTTGCTCTGCCAATTTTTGCAGGTAAGTTTCTTGCTCTTGATTTAATCCACTAGGACAATGATATTTTGTCGATTTACTTTGATATTTGGCATTATAATCATAAAAATGATCTGCAGATTCAATCCAAATTGACGGTAATAATTTGTTATTTACGATACCAATTGTATATTCTTTATAATCAATCCAATGTTCAATAATTATTTTTTTATCTAACTCTTTAGCATTTTTAATAGCTTGCTCTAATTCTGCTCTATCATTTCCTCGATATACGCCAATGCTCGAGCCAAGGCTTGCAGCTTTAATACAAATAGGATATTGAAATTTATTTTCTAATTCAGCTAAATTTACTTCGTTATTACCAATTATAATTTCAAAAGGCAAAGTTGGTATGTTTAAACGCTGCCATAATTTTTTGCTAAGAGATTTATCCATTGCCAATAAGCAACTAGTTGGTCCGGGGCCGGTATAAGGAATTTGCAAAGATTCAAGCAATGCCTGAACTGTGCCATCTTCACCTTCGCCACCATGTAACATTACGACAGCGGCATCAAAATTATTTTTGGCTAATATTTCAAAAGCACTAGCATTCCAATCTAATAACGTAACATCAAGATCAAGTGATTTTAAGGCATTAGCTACTGCCGCCCCACTACGTAATGAAACTTCGCGTTCATCACTAACTCCACCATATAGAACTACTATTTTTTTATATTTAGTTTTCATGCTCCCCCAATATATGCACTTCTGAAATTAGCTCAACGCCAAATTTATCCAAAATTTTACTCTTAACATAATGAATTAAATCTTCGATATTAGCTGCGTTTGCAGTTTTATCGTTTATTATAAAGTTAGCATGTTTTTCCGATACTTGCGCACCTCCTATTGCAACTCCTTTTAATCCAGCATCCTGAATTAATTTAGCTGAATAATTATTGGGTGGGTTACGAAAAACTGAACCGCAACTAAATTTACCAATTGGTTGTGAATCTGAGCGTTTTTTTAATAAGTCTTTAATAAGATTATTATCTTGATGTTCTTTTATATTTTCTAATTTAAAATATCCAGCAATAAACCATTCTGCGTCTTCTTTTAAATTTTTTGTATGACGATATTTAATTTCAAAATCATTCTTATTTCTAATAAAAGTTTCACCGCGTATATTAATAACTTCAACTTTATCAACCAAATTCCAAGTTTCACCACCAAAAGCACCAGCATTCATATTTAGCGCCCCACCAATAGTTCCCGGAATTCCAGCAAAAAATTCACTATTAGTTAAATTATTTTTACTACAAATTTTGGCAAACACTGGGCATGGCACCCCAGCTTCAGCACGCACAATATTATTATCTAAGAATTCAATATTTTTTAATAAATTCGCTGTAATAACTACGACACCGCGAATACCACCATCGCGAATTAAAACATTACTGCCAAGGCCTAGGAAAGTAACCGGGGTATTTTGCTCTAAATTACTTAAAAATTTTTTTAAATCATTTAAATTTTCAGGCCAGCAAACAAGATCAGCACAACCACCAACGCGCCAAGTGTTAAGTTTTTTCAAAGAATAATTTTTTTCAATACGCATAAATTAGAAATAGCTTATAAAAAATCTTTAATATATTTATTAATATCACCAGCACCTTGTATTACTAAAATATCATTTTCTTGTAGTATATTTTTAGTATTATTCACAAAATCATTATTATCAAAATAAAAGCAATTTTTA
>CAYGUI010000069.1:0-6281 GCA_964353115.1 uncultured Gammaproteobacteria bacterium | reverse complement strand
TCGGATTCTTTTTTTGATTTTGATTGGAATTTGTGGATAAGCACTTTTTGTGATGGTGTTTATTGTTATTTCTATTCAAACCCAAAAATTAAAACATTCTGCAATGGAGAATATATTATTGATCTTATTGCTTCGGAAGATAAAATATATGCTCAAGCGGCATCTAAATTTCATGAGTTTAGTAGAAAAACACTTTTAAAATCATTTAATGTTGATGGTTTTCCAAAACAACTATCCAAGAAAAATGGAGAAATTACCCTAGCTATTTTAAGTGAAAATTTAAAGCAATACCCCAAATTTAATTCTGTTAACGGCAGATTTTTTCTGAAAACAAAATTTGGTGATTTTAGACAAAGTGACTCTTTATTTTTGGATAGTAAACCTTTAATGATAAGTAATGAAATACTTATTAATAAAGCTGTTGAAGAAAGTGATAGGGTGAGTTTTTATACAAACAAAGGAAAGTGGAAATATATTCATAAAGACAGGAGTTTTTCAAAAGACACTTTATTTTCTCGAAACTTAGTAACTGAAAATATCCGAGATTTTATTTCTAAAGGAGATGTAACGTATTTAGCAACAGATAGAGGTTTGGTGGTGAGAACCAAAGATTCTATAAAAGTTTATAATGAAAAAAATGGTCTTCAAAATGAGCGAATTAATTGTATTTTAATACACAATAACATCATTTATTTAGGTACTCAAGGAGGCTTATCTGTGATAAGAGATAATGTAGCGTACAACTTTTCAAAGTTATTTGGAATACAATCGTTAGCAATAAA
The DNA here is from genome assembly GCA_964353115.1 of uncultured Gammaproteobacteria bacterium. Taxonomy (GTDB): domain Bacteria; phylum Pseudomonadota; class Gammaproteobacteria; order JAGOUU01; family JAGOUU01; genus CAYGUI01. The sequence continues at coordinate 5,499 of CAYGUI010000069.1, read as the reverse complement.
CAAAATTGTATGTGTAAATGATGAATTATGGTTAGGAGGAAATAATGGTATTTCCGTGATAAAAACTGAAGATATTAAAACCTCAATTTCTCCAAAAATTAACGTTACTCAAGAGCAAACAAAATTTACATATGATGTAATAAGCTTTAAGGATAGATCTGAAATTAACTCTCAATATAGGATTAATAGAGGTAGTTGGGTTGACTTAAAAACCAGTAATGGTGTTATTGATTTTGCCAATTATGCACCAAATAATTATACCGTAGAATTTAGGTCTCAAAATAGTTTTAGCCCATGGACTGTTAGTGAAAAATTTAGTTTTGATATTAAACTGCCATGGTATAAGGTCTGGTGGGTAATTACAATTTTTGTTCTAAGTGGTTTTTCTTTGGTTATTTTATTCTTTTATAGTCGTTTGAAAATAGTGTCAAGACGAAATGCCATATTAAGAAATGAAATTGATAGACGTATAGTTGCTGAAAAGGAATTAAGTGAAGTTAGACATAATATCGCAAGAGATTTTCATGACGATCTTGGTAATAAATTAGCGAGTATATCATTAATGTCTGATGTGTTATCAAATAATATTGCTTCAAACAATGCAGAGGCTATAGCAACAATAAAAAATGATGCTGATTATTTGTACAAAGGCACTAAAGATTTTATTTTTTCTTTACAGGAAAAGAGTAACTATCTCGGGGAGTTACAGGTTTATTTAACCGATTTTGCTGATGATTATTTACATCAATTTGGAGTTGATTTTGAAGTTGAGTCCAGCATAGAATCAAACATTAAACTACCCTATTATTGGGGTAAACAAATTATTTATATCTTCAAAGAAGCCATTACAAATGTAGTAAAGCATTCAGATGCTAAACTTGTAAAAATGTCTTTTAACGCTGATGATAAAAATTTATGCATTACTCTGGCAGATGATGGTAAAGGATTTGATATTGAAAAAGTATCAGGTAACGGGCTTTCTAATATGCAGTCTCGTTCTAAAAAAATAAATTGTTCTCTGGAGGTACAATCAATTAAGGAAACGGGAACCTCAGTAAAATTGATTGGAATACTACCCCAAAAGGGTAGCTAATGGTATTACATATAGTCTATATTTTTATAAAATGAAGAAGGTAGTAATTGTAGAAGATAATGTGTCTTTAAGTCTTGGTTTTAAAACCGTTATAAACCAAACGAAAGACTTTAAAGTAGAAAGTATTTATCATAATGCCGAGGATGCTTTGAAGCATTTTAAAGAAGACTGTCCTGATATTGTTTTGATGGATATTGAGCTCCCTAAAATGAATGGAGTTGAAGCTACTAAAGCATTAAAAAATATAAAGCCTACTCTTTTAATTTTGGTTGTAACTGTATATGAAGATTCAGATACTGTTTTTGATGCTTTATGTGCAGGAGCAAATGGTTATTTAACAAAAAACGCATCTAGTCTTCAGATTTTAAATGCCATTGAGGAGCTGGTTTCAGGAGGCGCCCCGATGAGTATCAAAATAGCTAGAATGGTGGTAGATTCCTTTAAAAAAGCCACTCAATCAGTTTTGTCTGAACGAGAAACCCAAGTACTAAATTTATTAGCTACAGGAAAAAGTTACAGAAGTATAGGTGAAACTCTTTTTATTAGTAGAAATACTATCAAATTTCATGTGAAGAACATATACGAAAAGCTTCAAGTTAACAGTAAAGAAGAAGCCCTAAAAAAGGCCAGTGATCAGCGATTGATTTAACAAACTACCCCAACAGGGTAGATGCCTTAAATAACCTTTCATATAGTTTTGTTTATGAATTTTAAACAATCTACTTATGAAAAAAATATTACTTTTTTATGTTCTTCTGTCTGCATCATTTTTAGGTAAAGCACAAACTGAATTTATTACGACATGGCAAACTAATATAGCAGGAGGCGTTTCGAATGGGACATCTATTAATATCCCAACATTTGCTGGAGGAACTTACAATTATGATGTTGACTGGGATAATGATGGTAATTACAATATTGCTGATATTGGTTACACAGGAAGTGTTACGCACGATTTTGGAAGCCCTGGAGTTTACACAATTAGAATAAGAGGTGCTTTTCCAAGAATGCCTTTTAATAATGGTGGAGACAAGAATAAGCTACTTTCAATTGATCAGTGGGGCGATATTGTGTGGGCATCAATGGAGCGAAGTTTTTATGGGTGTTCAAATTTGGTTATCAATGCAACAGATTCGCCTAACCTAACCAATGTAAACAGTATGAGATATATGTTTACTGGCGCATCCTCATTAAATCAGGATATTGGTAATTGGAATACCTCATCGGTTAATGATATGAGTTTTATGTTTCAAGGTGCATCTGCATTTAATCAAGATATCGGGAACTGGAATACATCTAGCGTTACGGATATGACAAATATGTTTCTAGTGGCAACTTCTTTTAACCAGGATTTAAACTGGGACACCTCTAACGTAACCTCTATGGCTGGTATGTTTAATGGTGCAACAGTTTTTAACGGAAATATTAGCTCATGGAATACTAGCAATGTTACCAATATGAATGGTATACTACAATTTTGTCCTGCCTTTGATCAAAATCTTGGGGCTTGGAATGTTGAAAATGTTAATTCTATGAATGTTTTTCTTGCTAATGGAGCTTCATTATCTCAAGCAAACTATGATGCTTTATTGATAGGTTGGAGTGCTCAAAATCTCCAACCTAATATAAACTTTGATGCTGGAAGCTCCTCATATTGTAGTGGGGCATCAGCAAAAGCTAGTATCATTTCAAATTTTGGATGGGCCATCTCAGATAATGGTATAGATTGTGGGCCATCTACATATTTTAAAACGACATGGAAGACTGATAACCTAACAGCAGGTTCTACTAATTCAACTTCTATACGTATTCCTACTACAGGTACCGGCTATAATTACGATGTAGATTGGAATAACGATGGTGTTTTTGATGATTTTGGATATACTGGAGATGCTTTACATAATTATGGTGTAGCCGGAACTTATACCATAAATATTAAAGGTAACTTCCCGAGGATATATTTTAATAATTCAGGAGCCGCAGATCAAAATAAAATTTTATCGGTTGATCAATGGGGTGATATAGCTTGGACATCTTTTGAAAACGCTTTCGCAGGTACTTCTTTTTTAACAATTACAGCAACAGACACACCTGATTTATCAGGAGTTACAAATATGTTTCAGGCATTTAATACTGGTAGTTTTACGTTTTTAGGTAATAATATGAGTAATTGGGATACATCTAACATAACGAATATGGAGAGAATGTTTAGTAACTCCTATACATTTAATGGGGATATAGGTTCTTGGGATACATCATCCGTTACTAATATGTATTTAATGTTTAATAATGCTCTTGATTTTGACCAAAATATTGGTAATTGGAATGTAGAGAATGTGACTGACTTCGGTTTTATGTTCAGAAATGCAGAATTATCGAGTGCTAATTATGACTCCCTTTTGATAGGTTGGAATACTCAAAACCTAATTAATGGTAGAACTTTTGATGCAGGAAATTCTCAATACTGTTCCATTGCAGCACAAAATGCTCGTGCTAATATGATAGCCTCTGATGGTTGGGCTATTTCCGATGGTGGTCAATTTACAGGTTCATGTACACTTGGGACTGAAAATTTTGAACTAAACAAAATTTTCTTGCATCCAAATCCTGCCAATTTAGCAATAAGAATAGCTGGAGTTAATAATATTTCAAACTTAACTATTTATGATTTATTTGGCAAAAGAGTGTATTCAAATTCTAGCTATAGTTCTAATGCCTCAATAAATATAAATCATCTTAATACTGGTATTTATATTGTTAAACTTAAAAGTAAACTAGGCACAAAAAACTTAAAACTCATTAAAAATTAAAATAAAATTGGTTTATAATTAAGCACGTTTAAAAGCTAAATTAAACGTGTTTTTTTAGTCTAAGATTTAAAATTATAGCGAACTAATTAAATTATGATTTTAATATTATCCTAGGTTACTTTCAAAAGAATTATTTAGAAGCGAGTCCCATTGATTATGATTAGACATAATAAGGTTAACCTGTTTTGAACTCAGTAATAGGCAAGTTAATAGTTGGTAATTATAATAAATAATTAATAAGTAGAATTTTGCAAAGCATGAATATAGAATTCTCAAAAGTTGTAAATTTCGATGGTAACCCCTTTGTGGGAAACACTTTTTTAGATGTATGGAATAAGCATTTCAATAAAGGTAGAGAGCAAAGAGGATTTAATGGGTTACACTCATTAAGATTCTTAAAATTAAAAACAGACATCTATCTAAATGTTGGAGCGAATAAAACATATGGGTTGTCTTATGATATTGATAGAAAATGTTTTACTCAGTTGGATAAAGTTTTACTAATAAAAGATGTTCACACTTTTTTCAATGATAAAACAGACCTAAATGATAATTTAAAAAGACTAATTTTAAGACGTTATCCAGGGTTTTTAGCAGATTTAAGAGAGTTTAAAGACACTAATGAATACTTAAAAACCAGATTTAGTAAAAATAGAATTAGGCGTTTACATTCATGTAGAAGAAGGCTTGAATTATGTTATGATGTTGAGTATAAATTCTATAATAGTTTTATATCGCTTGATGAGCATAATAATATATTCTCAAAGTTTAGGGAGCTTTTAGTTAAGCGCTATTCTGAAAAGAATATAAATAATGTTTTTCTTAGGAAAAACCATTGGACTTTCCAACGCGAACTATCTTATAAACTTATAAACGAAAGTAAGGCATCATTATTTGTTATTTATGCCAACGGAGAACCCATAAACATCTGTCTAAATTACCTAACCGACTATGCTGTAATATTAGGTATGATTGTTTTTGATACAGATTTTGAACGTTTCAATATTGGACATTTATCCATAAATAAACAAATGCATCATTATTATATGAAAGGCACTAGAATTATAGATTTTTCGCAGTCATTTTATAACTACAAAAGAAAAATTTGTAACATGGAATACAGCTTTGAGTACCATATTATCTACAACAATAAAATATTGAAGCACAATATTTTAGCTTTCTTTGTTTATTTCTTTTATCAAATAGTTACGTTAAAATACCATCTTTTTAAAAAAATATCCAATCATGCAAGATTTATAAAAAGTAAAATTATAAGAACAGAAATAAACAAATATGACTTTTGTTTTTTTGACGTAAATGAAATTAATTTATTGAAGAAAAATAAGGACATGCAATTGCTAAAGCAAATTCCAAAAAATCTAAAAAAGCCTATTAACTACTTTATTTTCAAATATTCGATAAAATATACTGATATAAAAGTATATCAATTTGTAGAACAGAATAATTCTTATCTGTTGGCTGATAAATCTAATAATAAAATAGGAGTAGCTCTTAAGTTCTAAAATTCAACAATTAAAATCTTAAAACTTCACTTTAATATCTTTTAAAACCTCAAGTGATACTTCACTTTTTTGC
>CAYGUI010000068.1:5139-6318 GCA_964353115.1 uncultured Gammaproteobacteria bacterium | reverse complement strand
GTATTCTTTTCCCAATCGGCCGAGACCTACTATCCCAATATTTATTTTTTTCATCTAAATTAGCTACACAAGATTTTATTAAAAAAATTCCAATAAAAAACAAAACAGAAAAAATATATAGAATATCTGCATTAACAGCAATGTCTCTTAATAATTGGACAGATTTGATAAAAATTATATACAGCATGCCAAAGAATCAACAGCATGATTCTAAATGGCAATATTGGTTGGCACGGGCATATATAAAAACAAATAATAAAATAAAAGGTGAATTAATTTTAAATAAAATTGCTGATAATCGTAATTATTACGGTTTTTTAGCAAGTAATTTACTTAATCAAGCTCCAAATTTTAATTACTCACCGAGCATAATAAGATATCAGGATATAAATAAAATAAAAAATAATTTGCAAATTAGACGCGCATTAGAGCTTTATGCTTTAAGTAAAAAGCAATATGCTTTGCGAGAATGGATTGCTGCTATTAACAATTTTTCTGACAAAGATAAAATTTTAGCAGCCAAGCTTGCAACTATAAAAGGATGGAATCATGCTGCTATTTTGTCACTGATAAAAGTTTCTGATAACAATGATATTTTAAGTCGCTTTCCATTAACTTATTTTAATGAAATAAATGACTATGCGAAAAATAATAAATTAAATCCAGCTTTGATTTATGCAATCAATCGCCAGGAAAGCTCTTTTGCTATTAATGCAATATCTCATGCAGGAGCAAAGGGTCTGATGCAAATTACTGACAGTACGTTTAATGTCTTGGCCAAAGAATTACAAATGAACGATATTACTATTGAAGATATTTATACACCAGAAATAAATTTAAAATTAGGTAGCTACTATATTAGAAAATTATTAAATCGTTATGAGGAAAATATAATTTTAAGTATTGCGGCATACAATGCTGGACCATTGTCAGTATATAAATGGCCATATATTAGTGATTATGATCCTGACGTTTGGATTGAAATTATACCGTATAAAGAAACGCGTAATTATATTAAGAATGCTCTGACTTTTGCGACCATTTATGAGTATAGGTTGGGAGAGAAATATAGTATTTTGAAAGATGCTGTTACTGGATTCCCGCCTACGCGGGAATGACGCGCAGCGGGAATGACGCGCAGCGGGAATGACGCGCAGCGGGAATGACGCGCAGCGGGAA
>CAYGUI010000068.1:0-5039 GCA_964353115.1 uncultured Gammaproteobacteria bacterium | reverse complement strand
TGACGAAGAGGTGGTTTCATGATAAAATACCCCGTCATTCCCGCGTAGGCGGGAATCCAGATAATAAATTACGAGGTATTTTATGGGTTTTCTAGCAGGGCGAAAGATACTTATTGTTGGGATGTTAAGTAACAAATCTATAGCCTACGGCATAGCGCAAGCCATGCATCGCGAAGGCGCTTCATTAGCTTTCACTTATTATGGTGAAAAATTTGAAGATCGAGTTAAAAAACTTGCTAACGAATTTGAAAGTGACATAGTTCTACCATGTGATGTTTCAAGCGATGAAGATATTAAAAATGTATTTAATAAATTAAATGATCACTGGGATGAACTTGATAGTATCGTTCATTCTGTTGCATTTGCACCATCCAATGAACTTGAAGGTGGATATATTGATTCTGTTACACGCGAAGGATTTAAAATTGCCCACGAAATCAGCAGCTTCAGCTTTACAGCCCTTGCAAAAGCTGGGAAAAGCATGATGCAAAAAAATGATAGTTCATTGTTAACATTAACTTATTTAGGAGCTGAGCGCGCAGTAAAAAATTATAATGTCATGGGATTAGCCAAGGCTAGCTTAGAAGCAAATGTCCGTTATATGGCTAATGATTTGGGATCAGATAATATTAGAGTTAATGGTCTATCAGCTGGTCCAATACGTACTTTAGCGGCTTCTGGAATTAAAGATTTTAAAAAGATGCTGGGAGCTCATGAGCAAGTATCTCCTTTAAAAAGAAATGTTTCTTTGGAGGATGTTGGAAATGCCGCTGCTTTCCTATGCTCTCCTTTAGCAAATGGAATAACTGGTGAAATTCTTCACGTTGATAGCGGTTATCATGCCGTTGATCCTCTGCAAATTTAAGATATATCTACTATGCTTATTGCATGATAGATATATTTTTAAAAAAAGAAAAAACAATTTCTAAAAGCACTATTATTATCCCCACCATAGTCTTCGGACTTATGATGGGGACCACTTTATTATTAAGTTCAATAAATAAAGAAAGGCAAGACTCCCGAATTTACGTTTTTGTGCGTAACGGAGCTATTAGTGTTACTCAAGCCCTTAAAATTTATTTTTCAGAGAATAATATTCCTCCTGAACAACTAAAATATCAAATAAGTCAAATATTAACTTCTTTCACTTTTCAGGGATATGATATTGATATTAATAATCTTAAAAATAATATTACTATCTACTCAAAATCAACTATAGGCAGTTTTAAGTATCGTGATCCATATAAGGTCAGCACTATTCTAACCCTACCTAATTATAGTTTTCAAATTACTGTATGGCCAAGCGCCAAATTTATGGAAGAAAATGAATTATTTACTAATTATTTGATTTTATTATTTGGATTTATAATTAGTATACTATTTTCTTTTTTAACGTATATTTTGACCAAGTTACAAATCAGCGCCATCAGTATTAAAGAAATCAATAATAAATTACATAAAAAAGCATTAAGTATGTCTCTATTATATGAAGGCACATTAATGATTAGTACAAATCATGATTTTAAAGGAGCCCTACAAAATTGTATCGACCTAGTTAGACAAGCCATCGAGTGGCCAGTTGGTCACGTTTATTTTCAAAAAGATAAAAAATTAATTTCTAGTGATATATGGTCAATTGATCCTGAAATTAACATTGATAATTTTAAAACGGTAAGTGATAAATTAGAATTCACCAAACATGAAGGATTGCCTGGAAAAATTTGGGAAAGAAAAAGAGCTACTTGGATTGAAGATATTCAATCTGAATCTAATTTTCCCCGTGCAAATTTATCTAGTAAAATTCAATTACACAGTGCCTTTGGATTTCCAATTATCTCTGATGGAAATATTATTGCAATAGCAGAATTCTTCACGGATAAAATTATTCCTGAAGACAAAGAACTATTACAAACTTTTATAACATTAGGAATGCAAATAAGCAGAGTTCATGAAAAACAATTAGCTGAAGAACAAGTTCGTCTTGAGCGTGAAAAATTTCGCCAATTGGCACATTATGATTACTTAACTGGATTATTAAATCGCGTATCTCTTGAAAAAGAAATTAATCAGGAAATATCATTTAGCTCACGAAAAGAAAATATGTTTGGGATTTTATATATTGACTTAGATAATTTCAAAGAAGTTAATGATAATCTTGGCCACGATGTTGGTGATGAAGTATTAATTGAAGTCTCTTCCAGATTAACAAAAAGTATGCGCGATTATGATCTTGTGGCACGATTAGGTGGAGATGAATTTATTGTATTGGTGCGTGATATTCCAAATGAAGAAGAAGCTCTATTAATAGCTAATAAAATTATAGAATCTATATCCAAACCTTACCCTATTATTAAAAATATAAAATTAGGTGCTAGTATAGGTGTTGCTGTATACCCTGAGCATGGTACAGCAAAAGGCGAATTATTAAAACACGCTGACATGGCCTTATATCGCGCTAAAGAATCTGGACGTGGTAAAGCTATAATATATGATCGACATTAATAATATTACAAATTAGTTTGAATATTATTAACAACAGCATATAAACTACGCATAATATTTAATGTTTCAAACTGCTTCTTAATATTATCTAATTTATCCTGAGGAGCTTTATTAACATCTGGCACTAAAACTTTTTGCAAAATTAGTATTTGATAATTTCCTTCGGCATCACGAGTTTCTTTTAATACCAGCATATTATTTTTACTACGTGGCATGTAAAAAATATCCTTATAAATAGTACTACTAATTTCTGCATCACCGGTTGAAATTTGATTAACCGCAATATTAGTTCGATAAAATATTTTCCAATTATTTTTAGCAGCTAAATTTTTTAATTCAGAACTATCTTTTAAATTTTTAATTTCACTCAAAGTTTTATTCGCTTTTTCCTGTGAATAAAATTGTGCCTTTTGAATTTTCAAATCTTGAATCACTTTACTTTTAACTTCATCAAAACTCTGTTTTTGTGGTGGAATATGATCTACTCCTGACAATACTACAATATTATTCTCATCTAAATTTATAATATTACTAGTTTCTTTTTCATTAATTACTTCATTACTAAATGCAGCTAAAATAACATTTGTATTTGCAGTAACCTCACTACTACCGCCTTTACGGGTAAAGTATCCACTCGTTTTTAATGGTAAATTCATTGATTTACTTATTTCAGCCAATGATTGATTATCATATAGTTTATCTTCAAGCTGTGTTTTTATTTCAGCAAATTTCTCTTCACGCATCTTTTGCTGCAGATCTTGCTGAATTTCACTTTTAACATCAGATAAGCTTTGCTCTTTACCTGGTTTTACACCTAATAATTTAAAAATATAAATATTATTATTAAATTCTATAGGATTAGTAACTTTACCTATTTTATTTAAATTAAATACTGGCGCAGACAAAACATCAGATGGCAGATCTTTTTTACCAAACCATCCTGAAGCACCACCTTGAGCTGCAGTATAATCATCAGAATATTTTTTAGCCAATTCTGCAAAATCTTTTCCATTTTTTAGTTCTTGCTCTATTTTATCTGCTAAATTTTTCGCATCTTGCTTAGATCTTTTATTACTAAAATTAATTAAAATTTGTGCTAATGATCTTTGTTCTGGAATAGAAAATTTACTAATATTTTCTTGATAATAATTTTCTAATTGCTTATCCGTCGGATTATTAACTTTTAAAGTTTGAGCTGATAAATTTATATACTGAATTTTTACTTTTTCTGATTCAATATATTTAAAAGAATTATTTTTATAAAATTCTTCCGCCTCTTTATCTGAAATTTTAAAATTATTTAAATAATTTTTATAAGAAACTTTTATAACGGCAAAATCACGTGTTTGATTTAAAATTTGATACCAATCATCTAATTGCCACTTAGGCATTAAATTTGCAAAACTAAAAACAGAATATTGTTGCTGTGTATAAAGCTGATAGGCTAAATAATCTCTATAAGCTTGAATATAACTTTCATTCCCATGCAATAATTTACTAAATTTTTGTGGATCATAACCACCATTCGTTTGAAATTCTGGGCTATTAGTAATTGCATTATCAATTTGCTCATCAGAAATATAAAAACCTTTCTGTTTTAAATACCCAATTTGTGCAGCAAGACCAGTAAAATCAGCGCCAAATAACTCTTTAAAAGCCTGTAATTGCTGAGGAGTTACTTCTTCGCCGTATAGATTAATTTTACCTGAGCCTTTCATATTTAAAGACCCCATAAAACCATCAAGACCAAGCGCAACAAAAATAATTATTATAAAAGATAAGAGAATCCAGGCTGTCCAACCTTGGGTGTATTTTCTAATGTTATCAAACATAAGACTCCAGAAATATGGCGCGCCCGGAGAGATTCGAACTCCCGACCTTCTGGTTCGTAGCCAGACACTCTATCCAGCTGAGCTACGGGCGCAGTGTGTTTATCCTTGCAATCGTGGCGGAGAGAGAGGGATTCGAACCCTCGATAGGATATTCTCCTATACTCCCTTAGCAGGGGAGCGCCTTCAGCCACTCGGCCACCTCTCCTAACAGACTGATTTTCCTTATAGGGCTATAGGATACACTTTTTTTACGAAAAAACAAATAGTTTTATGAGCTATTGACTTATTTCACAGCCTTCAATATACTATTCAACTTACAAACTTAATTAAATACAAATAAATGATTATAAATTTTTTATTAGGCATGAAAAACATGGCTTCTTTTGAACCAGAAAGCCTTGAAAAAGAAAATACAAATGAAGAAATTTTCAATGCTTTGAAAGAGTTAGAGCTTATTAGTAATGATTACAACGAACAAATATGTTATTGGACAATATTAACTCAAAAATATAAAAGCTCTGATATTAAAAAAAGATATAGGGATATCTCCTTACAAAAACATCCTGATAAAACCGGCAATGGTGATTATAGCAAGATGCAAGATATCAATAGAGCCAAAGATTTTTTAATTAAAATCTTAGAAAATAGTGAAATTACTCCAAAATTTGGTGAATGGAAATATCATTTAAAAAAACCTATTAATTA
>CAYGUI010000067.1:0-6517 GCA_964353115.1 uncultured Gammaproteobacteria bacterium | reverse complement strand
CAAGCGTATGCGCACCGCTGAGACATATGCCAAACGTTTTGCGGCAAAAGAAGCATGTGCTAAAGCTTTTGGAACTGGTATTGGCGAAGTGGTTTCTTTTCAGGATTTAGAAATTATCAATAATGATTTGGGTCAGCCAGAAGTGATTGTAAGCCAAAAATTACAAAAATTTATGGCCGAAAAAAATATTGCTCAAATTCATTTAAGTATTTCTGACGAGAAGAATTATGCCCTAGGATTTGCTCTTGCAGCATCCCATAATGCTTCTATTGCACTATAAGCTCCAGCAGCAGCGGGTTGAGAATTAGCTGCTCTTCGTAGCGCAGCAAGAGGGCGGCGATTATTGTCGGGAAGCTCACGATCTGTCTTGCTTATTTGTATTAGTAAATTTAAATAAAACGTGGTAGTAGATATATTTTTTATTTTATCTAAAAAATCCTGCTTATCCTCAATAATATCGAATAATTTTAACATTAAGGTAATTGGTGGATTTTCTGCAAATAGATCATTTATGGTATATAAAACATGCTCAATATTTTCTGGAGTACTATTATTTCTTAATTCAAGAGCAATTGTTGCCCATTTCGATTCTGTAACATGATCTACATTATTTACTACTATGCCTATTAAATCCCTAAAAGATTTTGTTGTTTTTGGGGCGCATCCTATTGCTAGCAGATAGGCATAATAATTTACTAATAATTTATGCTTTTCCGAATTTGGAGCATACTCTTTAATTGTTGAAATTTTTGTTTCTCTTTGTAAATATTTAAAAGATTCAATTAGCTCAAGTCGTTGTGATGTATTCATGTGTGAGATTATAACATTAATAGCTAGTAAGCTCAATTGTTAGTTAATTTTTATCAACTACATTAAAAATTACAATAAGTTAATCTCTTTTATTAATACCAAGCCAATGTTAGAATGTTTCACTAGTTTTAATTAAAAAAGAGGTATTTGGTATGGGTTTATTAGTTGGTCGTAAAGCCCCTGATTTCACAGCTGCGGCTGTATTAGGCGATGGTTCTATTGAAGATAATTATAATTTTTCTGCAAATACTAAAGGTAAATACGCTTTAGTAGTGTTTTATCCACTTGATTTTACTTTTGTTTGTCCATCAGAGCTTATCGCTTTAGACAAAAGAGTTAACAAATTCAAAGAATTAGGCGTTGAAGTAATTGCTGTTTCTATCGATTCTCAATTTACTCACGCTGCATGGCGCAATACTCCAGTTAATAAAGGTGGTATTGGCGAAGTGAAATATACAATGGTAGCTGACGTTAAGCACCAAATCTGCCAAGCATATGGTGTTGAGCATCCTGAAGCCGGAGTTGCTTTTCGTGGATCTTTCATAGTTGATCAAGCTGGCGTAGTTCGTGCTGAGCTAGTTAATGACTTGCCTCTTGGCCGTAATATTGATGAATTAGTGCGTTTAGTTGAAGCTCTTCAGTTCCATGAGCAACACGGTGAAGTTTGCCCAGCTGGTTGGAATAAGGGTGATGCTGGCATGAAAGCTGATGCTAATGGCGTTGCAAATTATCTTGCAGAGTATGCTGAAGGATTGTAAGTAAATTTTTAATCCCCCGCCGCACTTCGTACGGCTGCCCCCTTTGAAAAAGGGGGATTCCCCTTCTTTGAAGGGGACAGCGCGTTAGTGCAGGGGATGATTTGATCGTATGGGATGGTTCTATTAAGGAGTACTATGAAAAAACTATTTTCAGGTTTATTGCTATTAGCTGCAGCTAGTAGCTTTGCGGCATCTGATGCCAAAAAAACTACAGAAGTTAAAAAAATTAAACAAAAAAAAGATATAGTTAAAAGGGGGACGTTGTCTCCGCGCCTTGGTTCAATATACTCATCAGATATTGGTTTAGGTCGTTATTTTGGTATAGCAGCGAGCTTAGATGGCTCAGAGCTAATAGTAAATACACCAAGTATTAACAAAGATTTGGCTATTTTGCTGCAAAAACAATACATATTGCAGCATGATGGCAAAAATTTCTTAGATAATAATCCTATTGTTCAGTTAAGTGGTAATGTCGAAGCGCGACTTATTCATGATGGCAGTTTATCGTCTCAAGAGAACCAAATTGAACTAACTAATGCAGAATTTGATATCTCTGCTTGGACTATGCGTGCAGTTACTGGTTATATAAAAATTGCGCCAAATACTGATCGTTGGATTCCAACTAATGATATCTCAGTAAATCATTGGTCACTTACTGATATAGTTCCTTTGGCATTTATTAATGTTGGTGATTTAGATCAATCTCCAGTATTTTTTACTGCAGGTCAAATTTATGCACCATTTGGGGCATTTAGCACAAATTTTTCAACTACTAGCTCTCTTAACAAGGCAATGGGGCGTATTTTAACTCGTGCCTTAAAGCTTGGTTATTATAATCCAAAATTATGTAATAACCGTGGAACGTTATATGTAACCGCAGCTATTCATAATGGACCTAAAATGTCTGATTTAAAACATTTTGCAGGAACTGTTGAATATAAGCATAAAATTGATAAATTTAGTGCCAAAGTTTATGGAAGCTATACTAATCATTTAGAAGATGCGCAAGGCATTGCTAGTTTTCTAGGTCAATCTTCTGGCGATCAAGTAAATGGTGTTGATGCTGGTGTAAAACTAGGATTTGGTCCGTTTAGTGGCTTGTTTGAATATACTGCTGCAGTAGAAAAATTTGGTGCTGATTCTAGTACCTTAAATGGTAAAAAACCATATGCCATTGCAGCTGAAGCAGCATATGATACTAATATTTTAGATAGACCATTTGAAGTTGCTATTGGTTATAGTAAATCATATCAAGCTTCTGATATAAGCTCGGTAGAGCATCAATATGGTGCTAACTTGAAGTGGGTGTTGTTTAGATATTTAGTTTTGACTGGGGAGTATATGCGTAAGCATAATTATGACTCTGTTGGTGGTCAGAATTATAATGTAGTTTCTAGTAATTTGGACGTTTATTTCTAGGAAATCCCCGGCGCTGGCGCGCCGACCCCCTTTCTTTAAAGGGGGTTTTAGATCGCCCCCTTATTAAAGGGGGCAGACCAGCGAAGCTGGGCGGGGGTTTTTTAATTAAAAAGGTGAGATGACGACGTTAGCCGGCAGAGCGGTTTTTTCCTCCATAATAAAAATTGACTTTACAAGAAAAAATGTTAGTATTACAACTATGTATTTTAATTTTTATAAAATTTTATGATTATTGAGTTGTGTAGTAATTTTTTTGATAATAAAGAAAGTAAGATAAAAACTTTTAGTAGTAAATATCGTGATGCTAAATTTGGAACGAAGGAATTCCATTTAAATAAAGCAGGTATTGATGCTTTAGATTTGTTAATGGATATTTTGGGTCTATCTTTAGTTATTTCTGTAGCTGCTCTTATTGTGGCCTTCGTAGGATATGCTATGTATGACGTAGATCCAGTGTTGATTGTTATAACAGGCTCATCAATTGGTCTACTTGCGCTTGTTGCTGTTGTGGCAGCAAGTTTTTGTGCAGTTATATTAGCAGCCAGCGTTGTATATCACCCATTATCGATAGCATTTAGATTATTAACATCTCCTGTTTTGCTATTTAAGGCAAGAAAAAATTCTGAAAATAAAGAAGAAGAAACATTAGAGTCGCCTTTAGATTTTGAAGATAGAAAGACGCAGACGCCTACTTCTTCATTCACTAAAGCAGCAGCAGCAGCAGCAGAGAGCCAGGGCGAACCAAAAACACAGATATGTCTTATTGAAGATCTAAAGAAAAGTAAGTCACATGATCAATGATTAATTGATAAATACTTAGTGTTATACAATAATTAAGTATCATTTTATAAATCCTGATCGGAGCCTATGTCTAAGAGATTGTTAAAATTATTACTAACTTTGCCATTATTGGTATTTGTTATTAATACTTATGCTTTATGGCGCCCTATGAATCCATCACAAAAATGTTTTTTTGATGAACAAGATATAAATATTTGTGCGGTAGATACCACAATTAGCGGGAGAAGGGATAGCGCACACGACCCATATTATGGTTTTCTTAATTGCAAAGATAATGCAGCTTCGAATAGCA
The DNA here is from genome assembly GCA_964353115.1 of uncultured Gammaproteobacteria bacterium. Lineage (GTDB taxonomy): Bacteria > Pseudomonadota > Gammaproteobacteria > JAGOUU01 > JAGOUU01 > CAYGUI01. The sequence continues at coordinate 2,437 of CAYGUI010000067.1, read as the reverse complement.
ATATGGCTAGAGTATGTATAAAAAATAGAGACAGTGAATGCGTTTATAAAATGGATAAAGTGTCTCCAGGATTTTACGGTGGTTATGCTAGATTTTTAGATGAAAATGGTATTTGGCAAGAGTGCACTAAATCTGCTGGGTATTGTGTCCTACCAGATATGAAGTGTCCGTATACAGATTATAGGGATAACGCAGTACTGTGCTCTTATAAAGGCATTGGTCCAAATCCCGGATGTGATAGATATGGGATTTGTAATGACGGAGCAGGAATTGGCAAAAATCAAAACTGTGAGTTTACAATTGATGTCGGACAAATGAATAGCACGCACGATCCAAGAGATAATCAAAGCTGTTATAAAAAAGAATTATATAATGGCGATGCCAGTCAGGCCCCAATATCTCTTCATAATTACAGTATGGTGAATTGCCCTATCTATGTTTGTTCAAGTCAGCATAATAATTGGGTATATCGTGGATCATTGACTATAACAGCCGGAAATACGGGACCAGTACGTCATGGAAAGTTATATCATAGTGGAGAAGTTAGTAGTTATAGTCATATAACTATTACTACTGAAAAAGATTGCGTTATAGGCGGATAAAAGTATTTTTTGAACATTTATCATATTTATCAATTTTGAATCACTGCCGGGGATTTGGACTAAAACCCAATCTTTTCTTGCCACAAATTAACGATTTTGCAAAATAAATCAGCAGTTTTAGTGGCGTCATAGAGTGCAGAATGCGCTTCGTTTTCATCAAATTCAATTTTAGCCTGATGCAATGCTTTAGCCAGAACTGTTTGCCCATAAGCAAGACCACCTAAGGTTGCAGTGTCAAAAGCGGTAAAACTGTGAAAAGGAGATTCAAGGCGTGTACGATTAGCTGCAGCAATCATAAAGCTTAGATCAAAAAAAGCATTATGACCAACTAACACGGCCTTAGTGCAATTTTCTTTCTTTAGGGCGGAATTAATATAACGGAAAACTTCTTCTAATGCCTCGCGCTCTGAAACCGCAAATCTAAATGGATGATAAGGGTCTATACCGGTAAATTTTAGTGCTTCATTTTCCATATTCGCTCCATTAAATGGTTGAACATGAAAATGCATTGGTTTTGCTGGAATAAGATTTTTATTCTCATCCAAAGTGACAGGTACAGCAGCTATCTCTAATAAAGCGTCTTTTTTAGGGTTAAATCCAGCTGTTTCAACATCAACAACTATTGGCAAAAAGCTACGAAAGCGTTGGCGTAGAGTAAAATTTTTCATCCGGTATTATTACAGATCGAGTTAAGTTAGTAAATATATGTCGGGAAATTTTGCTGTTTTTGTATTAAGCTATAACTATAGGAGGTTTATAATACGCGGATGAAAAATTTATTTAAAATAATAATAACACTTTATACTCTTACTCTATCTCTATACTCCTGGTCAGTGGAGCAGACCTCTTCACAAAATTCATTAGTAATTCAACCCACTGCCTATGATTTTGTGCACCGCTCATCAGTATTAACGCGAAAGATATCTGATGATAAGCAAAATTTAGATTTAGTTGAAAAACAATATGAAAGATTAAAATTAGACCTTGAAGGCAAAAATAGCGATTCTGAAGATGAAAAGCTTTCAACTGGTGAAGAAGTTAAAAAATATGAGCTAAAACTACAAAAAGCCAATTTTTCGGTTGATTCCATTGCTATAGATATTAAAATTGCCCAACAAGAAATATTATCTCTTAATAACTCAGTCGATACTTTAGAAAAGCAATTAGCCAAAAAAATATCAGAAAAAACCTCAGCAGTTGATGGCAAAGTTGCTGATGATATAAAAGAATTACAACAAAAAATAAATAACGATAAGCAATTATTAGTTTTAGCAAGAAATAGATTGGGAATTTTGCAAAAAAATAGCGATGTTGCAAAAAAAATACAATCTTTAGCTAAAGACGGTCTTGATAAATCAAAATTAAAGCTTGGTAAAGAGCAGCAATCACTTAAAGATAATCAACAAATTTTAGAAGAGCAATCTTTACAACAAGATCATGAAAATTGGCAGCAAAAAGCAACTGCTTTAAAGAAGCAACTGTTTAATTTAGGGCAATCGGGTTTAATTCCAGATCAACAGCATATTGATCTAGATAATAAAATCTTAGAAGCTGATGCCAATGTAAATTTAAATACTATTAGAATTGCTTTGCTGCGATTAAATGCCAAAATTGCACTTTTACCACTTAATTGGAAAGAAATTTCTGATCCTAAAGAGCAGCATAATTTTCATGAGCAAGTTACCGATTTATTGCGAGAAGAGCAAGGTATAGAAATAATAATAAATAATTTTATCGAATTATTAAAACTTAAAAAAACGACTCAAGAAGAATCATATAAAAATAAATTTATTAGTCGTGATAATTATCAAAAATCAGCAAAATTAATTAACGAC
>CAYGUI010000066.1:0-6527 GCA_964353115.1 uncultured Gammaproteobacteria bacterium | reverse complement strand
CTATTTTGTAAGTAAGCAATTCGAAAAATATTATTTTTATAAAAAATAGCAGTATTAGTATTAGTATTTTGTTCTTCTAATAGCAACTCATCAGTTAGTGTTCCAGGAGTTATGATTCTAACAACTTTGCGCTCAACAGGTCCTTTTGATGTTGCCGGATCACCAATTTGCTCGCATATTGCAATTGATTTACCAAGCTTTACTAATCTTGCTAAATAATTATCAACAGAATGATGTGGAACTCCAGCCATGGGAATTGGCTCGCAATTAGAATGGCCACGCGCAGTTAAAGTAATATTTAATAGCTCAGCAGCAATTTTGGCATCATCAAAAAATAATTCATAAAAATCACCCATGCGATAAAACAATAAGTGCTCATGGTGCTCAGATTTTATTGTTAAATATTGTTGTATCATTGGTGTGTGTTGAGTTTGCTGTACCGAATTTTTCATACTTTTTCTGAGTGGAGAAATTTGTTTATTATGTTTAGAATGTATCTATGGATAAGGAAAATATTTTAGCAAAAAAACTAGTTGAGTTGTTGCGCAAAAAAAAATTATCAATAACTTGTGCAGAGTCTTGCACTGGCGGAGGCGTTGCTTATGCAATAACTTCTGTTGCAGGCTCTTCAGATGTTTTTAATTATGGCTTTGTTACTTATTCAAATGAAGCTAAAAAAAATATTTTAAAAGTTCCTTCTGATCTTTTAGAAAATTATGGTGCAGTAAGTGCTGAAACTGTAACTGCAATGTGTGACGGGGCATGCATTGCTGCGAATGCAAAAATTGGAATTGCTGTTAGTGGTATAGCGGGTCCTGATGGTGGCACAGCTGAAAAACCAGTTGGTACAGTATTTATTGCGTGGCAATATGATAAAAAAATAGTCGCTAAAAAATTTAATTTTACAGGTAGTCGCGAAGAAATTCGCAAGCAGTCAATTTTTGCAGCATTAGAAAATATAATTGAATTAATTTCTTAAAATACGAGATAAATTATGAGTGATAAACAAAAAGCTTTACAAGCAGCGTTAGGACAAATCGAGAGACAATTTGGTAAGGGGTCAGTTATGCGTATGGGTGATGGATCACGCTTAAACGATATAGAGGTTGTTTCGACCGGATCATTAACAATTGATATAGCATTAGGAATTGGTGGGTTACCACGTGGTCGAGTAGTTGAAATTTATGGACCAGAATCTTCGGGTAAAACAACTTTAACTTTACATGCCATTGCAGAGTGTCAAAAAGCCGGTGGTGTTGCAGCATTTGTTGATGCTGAGCATGCTCTTGATCCTATTTATGCAAAAAAATTAGGGGTTAATATTGATGATTTATTAGTATCGCAACCTGATACTGGTGAGCAGGCGCTAGAAATTGCTGACATGTTAGTACGAAGTGGTGGTGTTGATATGGTTGTAGTTGACTCAGTTGCAGCATTAACTCCGCGTGCAGAAATCGAAGGTGAAATGGGTGATACTCATGTAGGGCTGCAAGCACGCTTAATGTCACAAGCATTACGTAAATTAACTGCAAATATTAAGCGCTCTAATACTTTAGTTATTTTCATTAACCAAATTCGTATGAAGATCGGTGTAATGTTCGGAAGTCCTGAAACAACCACAGGTGGTAATGCGTTGAAATTTTATGCTTCAGTGCGTTTAGACATTCGTCGTAAAGCTGCAATTAAAAAAGGTGAAGAAGTTATTGGTAATGAAACTGTAGTTAAAGTTGTGAAAAATAAAGTTGCACCACCATTTACACAAGCTGAATTTGAAATTATTTATGGCCAAGGAATTTCTCGTTTAGGTGAGATAGTTGATCTTGGTGTTAAATGTGAATTAATTGATAAAGCTGGTTCTTGGTATAGTTACAATGGTAATAAGATAGGTCAAGGTAAAGATAATGTTAAAACTTATTTAAAAGAGCATTCTGAAATTGCTGAAGAGATTGAAACTCTTTTACGTAATAAATTATTACCAAAAGATATTGAAATAAAAGAAGAGGTTGATGAAGAGGAGCCGGTTGAGTTTTAATTTCCGGTTTTTAATTAATTTAAACCTATATTTTATATTAAAAATAGCCTTATAATTATGAGATGGATCTTAATTTTTCATATTACTTACTAGCAGGAAGCTTGTTACCGTGCTTATATTATTTTTTGCCAAAATATAAGCCGGTAATTTTAATAATAATAATTACTTATTGGTTATTAATTGCATTAAATTCTTTAAATATCACTAACACTTTTAATTTTTTTCCAATTATATGGCTTAAAGAAGAAGGAGTATATTTTTCTTATAATTTTGATAATCTTTCTAAAATATTTAGTTTATTAATAAGTTTCATAGGGGTTTTAATTTTTTATTACTCTTATTATTATTTTGAAAAAGATGCAATTAAGCAAAATAAGTTAATAAGTTTATTGCATTTATTTGCAATATCCATGCTTGGAGTGGTCACGGCTGATAATTCCATTGTATTTTTTTTATTCTGGGAGTTAACTAGTGTTATATCCTATCTACTAATTCAGTTTGATAATAGTAAAAAGGATAATAACCAAGCAGCTTTTAATGCACTATTTATTTCAGTTTTAGGTGGTCTATCTATATTAATAGGTTTTATTTTATTAAATATAAATGCAGGTAATTGGGATATTTCTGCTTTTAGTAAAATAGAAGTTTTTAAATATAGTTTTATAATACTCCCACTTTTTTTAGTTGGCGCTTTAACAAAGTCAGCGCAATTTCCTTTTTATTTTTGGTTATGCGGTGCGATGCGTGCTCCAACCCCTGTAAGTTCTTACTTACATTCTGCAACAATGGTAACAGCAGGCATATATTTACTGGCAAGATTCCATCATATATTTAGTGACAACTATTTTTGGTATTTGTATATATCCATTTTTTCACAAATAACTATGGTTATAACTTCGGTATTATCATTATTCCAAAAAGATTTAAAACTAATTTTGGCCTACACTACTATATTTATTTTAAGTAATTTAATTTATTTAATGGGATCTCATAATATATCAGCATTAAAAGCAGCTATGGGCTTACTTATATTTCATGGTTTATACAAATCTGCTGCTTTTATGTTGACAGGAGCTTTAGATAAAATTTATAAAAATAGAGATATATATGTTTTGTCTGGAGTTATAAAAAATAATATTTTTTTTATAATCTTAAGTGTAGTTATTTTTGGATCTATGGCCGGATTGCCACCTTTTTATAGCTTTACTGTTAAAGAAATGCTGTATGAAGCAAAAATTGAAGCTGGACAGTTATATTCATTAAGCTTTTTCTTAAATATTTTTAGTAGTGCATTTGTTTCTGCTGCATCATTAAGATGTTTATGGTTTTTAATTTGCGCTACACCTTATCAAAAGTATAATAAAATTAAGGTTAATAAATTATTATATCCTGTTGTTTTATTATCTTTAATAATAGTTGTTCTAAGTATTTTTCCTTACTATCTTGATGTTATTGCTAGTTCAGCAGCAACTAGCATAATTCCTAATTATTTTCATGCCAATAATATTAATCAAAAATTTGAAGTAAATAATTTTTCCATTAGTCTAGTCATATTATTTTTGGGAGCATTTATTGCAGGAATTAAAATATTTTTAGAAAAAGATTATAAAAATAATAAATATTTTTCCATGGAAATGATGTTTAATCGGTTTTTATCTTTAGTAGTTTATATTTCCAAAATAATCACTTTCTATACACAGCATCTTAAGTTAAATAAAAAGTTATTAATAACTTTAATCTATTTATCTTTAATTATATTGCTATCTATAATTTTGAATGGAGTAGATATAGTTAAATTCTTTCCTGATAAATATAATTTTCATATAAATACAGATCTAGTTATTTTAATAATATCGATATTTATATCTATATTTTTGCTTATACAAAATAATTTTTTAACAGATCTAATTTATATTTCTTTATTGGGTTCAATAATAGCTTTGTTTTTTATAACTAAGGGTGCTCCAGATCTTGCAATGACTCAAATATTAGTTGAAATATTATCAATGGTTTTTATTGGGGTATCTCTTAGAAAAAGAATAATTTCATCGATAAAAGAAAAGAATAAATTATTAAGATTTTTATTTGCAGTCATTTTTTCATCATTAATACTATTGCTTATAAATTATTCTTTATATCAACAACTAAATTATAATTTGCCAAATTATTTTATTAATAATAGCCTTGCTAAGGGATATGGTAAAAATATTGTAAATGTGATTTTAGTTGATTTTAGAGCATTTGATACTTTTGGAGAGGTGTTAGTAATTTTTTCTTCAGCAGTAGCTATATTTTTAATAATTAAAAAAGATAAAAAATGATATCTATTTATTTACAATTAAGTACAAAATTAATTTCCAAAATAATGTCTTTTGTTTCAATTTTAATGCTTTTTAGAGGGCATAATCACCCTGGAGGAGGTTTTATTGGTGGATTAATTGCTGCTTCCAGTATATCTCTTATAATTATTTCTACTAAAATTAACTTATCCAAAATTGAAAAATATGCTCAAATATTTTTATCATTAGGGATATTTTTTCTAATAATAACTTTTTTATTTCCATCTATATTGGGAAATGAACCGCTCAATTCGATGTGGTTATCTTTATATAATAATTTCAAAATAGGATCACCATATTTATTTGATGTTGGAATTTATTTAATAGTATCAAGTGCAATTATTTGGATTATTTCAGAAATGGAGGAGATTGAGTAGTATGCTATTTATTTATTTTTTACTAATTACTAGTACTTATCTTTTAACTTCCAATAATAATTATAGAAAAGTCTTTGGAATTGTACTTTTATCTACAGTTATTAATTTAAGTATATTAATATTTGGTAGAGGGGGAGTATATCCAGCATTTTTACCATTAAATAATGGGTTGGAAAATATCTCTAACCCCTTATCTCAAGCTTTAATTTTAACCGCTATAGTTATTAGTTTAGGATTTTTTGCTATTTTCGCCTCTATTTTAAAAAATATTAGTGCCAAAAGTTGTGATGAAAATGATTAAGCTTTTAGAGTCATTAATTTTAATATTTCCAACAATATCTGTATCTTTTCATTTATTAAATAAAAAAAATGCACATATTTTACAAATAATTAATGCATTTATATTTTTATTATTAATAATAATTTTATCGATTGTTATAAAAAGTGAAGATTTAATTACTCTTGGTGGGTGGCCTACAGAGTTTGCTATTAACTTAAGTATTGATAGTCTGTCGTTATTATTTTTTATTGTTTTTGCAATTTCGATTTTAGCAATAAGTTTTTATTGTTATGAAGAAATTTCTATATATCATGCAAAATACTTTTATATTGGTGCTTGGGTTGTTTCTCAAGGAGCTATATTTGCTGTATCAACTCAAGATATATTTAATTTATATGTTTGTTTTGAAATAATTTTTGTGGGTAGCATAATATTATTATCTAGTAATAAACACAATAACTCTAATTCTATCTTTTACTATTTATTATTTAATATTATTGGAACAATGCTTATGCTTTTTAGTATAGGTGCAATATATGGGATTACAGGTTCTTTAAATTATACTTCATTGGGTGACTCTTTAATAAAAGTCCCTATGTGCCTTTTTTTAATATCAATGGGAATAAAGGGAGGGCTTTTTCCTATTTATTATTGGCTGCCAAGGTGCTATACGGTTGCAAATTATCCAGCATTACTTTTTTTATCAGTTTTAGTAACAAAAGTCGTTTTTATCTCTATCATTAGATTGTTTAATTTTTTACATTGGGAGTCATACGCGAGCTTTTTACCAATATTTTTATTAATATCAATTATGACAATGTTTCTTGGGGTGCTAGGTGCTGTAGCTCAGAATCAAATAAAAAGAATCTTAACTTTTCATATCATCAGTCAGTTGGGGTATATATTTTTGGCGATTTTAGCTAATAATAATTTATCAAGAATCGCCGCAAGTTATTTTATTATTCATAATATATTTGTTAAGACAGGATTAATTATGATTTCTGGAATTATTACAAAAATTTATGGTAATTCAAATTTAAATAATTTAGGTGGGCTTATAAAGAGCAATAAATTTTTGTCGGTATCATTTTTTATTATGGGGTTATCTTTAGCAGGTTTGCCACCATTTTCTGGTTTTTGGGCTAAATTATTTGTGCTGAAATCTGCTTTGATTAGTAAGTTTTATATAAGCACATTTTTTGCTGTAATTGTAAGTTTGATGACCCTTTTTTCAATGATGAAAATTTGGAGAAAAGCGTTTTGTGATGAGAATATTATACTTTTAGATAAAAATAATTTTAAAATGACTTCTCAAAAAATTGCGTTATCAGTTTTAGTTTTATCTATGCTTATAATTAGTTTATATCCTAGTCTTATTTTCAATTTTACAGTGTAATAGAAATATGTATTCAACAATCTATTTGAATTTATTTTTTTCATTTATTTGGTGTGGCCTTAGTAATAATTTTGGAGTGCTAAATATATTATCATCCATTATT
>CAYGUI010000065.1:4305-6954 GCA_964353115.1 uncultured Gammaproteobacteria bacterium | reverse complement strand
GAGCAAGAGCATATTAAAATTTGTGCAGAAAAAATTAATACCGCTGTTAATAATTATTTAACGACAGAGCCTGCTGAATTTGCTGATATGTTTAAGTATTTGTATAAAAATTTGCCACTTGATCTGGATTCCCGCCTGCGCGGGAATGACGGGAGTTAGATATGACTGAGATCGCCGAATTAACTTTAGTAGAAGCGGTAAATAAAGCGCTTGATTATGAACTAAAACATGACCATTCTGTTGTTGTTTTTGGTGAAGATGTTGCTGAGAATGGCGGTGTTTTTCGTGCCACACAAGGTTTACAAAAAAAACATGGAAAAAATCGGGTATTAAATACGCCCCTGGCAGAATCGATGATTGCCGGACTTTCCGTTGGTATGAGTACACAAGGATTAAAACCCGTTGCTGAAATTCAGTTTATGGGCTTTATTTATCCCGCATTTGATCAAATTATTTCTCATGCATCACGCATGCGTAATCGCACACGCGGCAGACTTTCCTGTCCAATGGTTATTCGTGCACCATTTGGTGGCGGAATTCATGCTCCCGAGCATCATTCTGAAAGCACTGAAAGTTTATTTGCTCATGTTCCTGGCCTGCGAGTAGTTATTCCATCTTCACCAGAGCGCGCTTACGGTTTATTATTAGCCGCTATTCGCGAGCCTGATCCGGTAATTTTTCTTGAGCCAAAAAGAATCTATCGCAAAGTAAAACAAAAATTATCATTAGATGGCACTGCCCTACCACTTGATACTGCTTTTATTTTAAAAGAAGGAACTGATGTAACACTGATCAGCTGGGGAGCTATGATCTTTGAAACTTTAGATGCTGCAAAAAAATTAGCAGAAAATAATATTTCTTGTGAAGTAATAGATTTAGCTACTATTAAACCTATCGATCAAAAAACTATTATAGAATCAGTTGAAAAAACTGGTCGCTGTGTAATTATTCATGAAGCAGCAAAAACTTGTGGTGTTGGCGCCGAAATTGCCGCTATATTAGCTGAGCAATGCTTAACATCTTTGTTTGCACCAATAATTCGCGTCACAGGATATGACACAATCATGCCGTATTACAAATTAGAACAGCAATACATGCCCGATGTTAATCGAATAATTACTGCAATAAATAAAGTTATGGAATATTAAAAAATATGAGTATTTTCAAATTACCTGATTTAGGTGAAGGATTAAGTGATGCCGAAATAAGAGAATGGCACGTAAAAATTGGCGATCATGTTGAAGTTGATGAGCCTTTAGTTGCAGTTGAAACTGCTAAAGCTATCGTTGAAGTTCCGTCCCCACAGCGCGGAATTATAAAAAAATTATTCGCAAATGCCGGTGAAACTGTTGCAACTGGAGCAAGCTTAGTTGAATTTGAAGGTAATGATAAAAGCTCTGAAACTGTTGCGGGCAAAATAGAATCTGGTGATGCACTTTTAGAAGAAGTAACGATGATTACGACTAATTATCGTGACAAAAAAGTTGGTATTAAAATAACTCCTGCCGTCCGCGCCTTAGCAAAAAAATTGGGCGTTGATTTAGAAAGTGTAACACCTACGGGGCCTAATGGAGTTATTACTGCGCGTGATGTTGAGAGTGAGAAAAAAAACCCCCTGGCGGCTAACGCCGCTATCCCCCTTTACGAAAGGGGGGAGGAACTCAGCTCTATACGAAAAACTATGCATAACATCATGCTAGAATCGCAACGCACAGTTGTTCCCGCAACTATTTGCGATGATGCTGAGACATCTAATTGGAATAGCAATCAAGATATAACTATCCGCCTAATTCGCGCATTAGTTATGGGCTGTAAAAAAGAGCCGATCTTAAATTCCTGGTTTGATGCCAATATTTTAACTTTAAATCTAAAAAATAACATCGATTTGGGATTAGCAGTTGATTCTCTTGATGGCCTATTTGTTCCAGTTTTACGTAATATAGAAAATAGCGATTTTGGTCAAAATTTACGTGATAAATTAAATAATATTAAAAATAATATTAAAAATCGCACTATTAATTCTGATGATTTAAAAAATCCAACTATAGTCTTATCAAATGTTGGTATTTACGGCACTAAATACTCTACTCCTATAGTAGTACCACCAACAGTCGCTATTATTGCCAGCGGCAAAATTTATAGTAATCCAAATAAAACCATCCCTCTTTCATTAACTTTTAATCATCGCGTTATTACCGGTGGAGAAGCTGCTCGTTTTTTACAAGCAATGATAGATGATCTAACCCTGGCAGAATAATGCAATACGACGTAATTATAGTCGGCGCAGGACCAGCCGGTCTTGCTTGTGCTATCGAGCTTAAAAAAAATAATAATAATTTAGCTGTTTGTGTTCTTGAAAAAGGCGTAGACGTTGGCGCACACTTAATTTCTGGTGCTGTTTTTGATCCTAAATATTTATATGAATTAATCCCAGACTGGGAAGAAAAACTAAATATTGAATTAAAAACTAAAGTAACAAAAGATAAATTTTATTTTTTATCCGCAAAAAAATCTTTTAGACTTCCTGTTATAAAAAATTTAAAAAATAAAAATAATTTTATAATTTCTCTTAGCCAATTGGGAAAATCATTGGCAGAATATGCTGAAAATTTAGGCGTTGAGATATTTTCTAATTTTGCAGCTCATGAT
>CAYGUI010000065.1:0-4295 GCA_964353115.1 uncultured Gammaproteobacteria bacterium | reverse complement strand
ATTTTATTTTTGATGATAATAATCAAGTAATCGGCGTTAAGATTCACGATGGTGAAATTTTAGCTAAAAATACGATTATAGCTGAAGGTGCACGTGGCAGCCTTGCAAAAAAAATTATTAATCATTATCGATTAGATAAAAAATCACAACCACAAGTTTATAGCCTTGGAATTAAAGAATTATGGAAAGTAGATGAAAAAATAGCTAAAAAATTTAAACCTGGTTTAGTTATTCACACCGTCGGATGGCCGTTAAATTCTCAAGACCATCAATCTTATGGCGGCGGGTTTTTATATTTTTTAGATAATAATTTATTATCTGTTGGCTTAATTTCTGGGCTTGATTATAGCAACCCAACTTTTGATCCGTTTCAAGAATTACAAAAATTAAAGACTCATCCAAAATTTAAAAAAATATTTAATAATGCAGAGCGCATTAATTATGGCGCACGAGCAATATCTTGCGGTGGATTACAATCTTTGCCAGAAATTACTTTTCCTGGTGGCTTATTAACTGGCGATAGTGCTGGATTTTTAAATACCGCCCGTCTTAAAGGCATTCATAATGCAATAAAAAGTGGCATGCTGGCGGCGCAAAGTATTTTGGATAAAAAAGAAGATTATAAATTTAATATTAAAAATTCAGAAATTGTTCAAGAATTATATAAAGCTCGTAATATTCGGCCAGCTTTTAATTATGGTTTAATTCCTGGCATGCTATACACTGCTTTTGATAGCATTATTTTGCGTGGCCATGCCCCATGGACTTTAAGACATAACCTTCCCGCGCATCTGTCGTTATCAGATGAAAATAAATATCAAAAGATTGCTTATCCAAAACCCGATAATAAAATTACTTTTGATAAAACATCATCACTTTATTTATCTAATGTTTATCATGATGAGCATTCAAAATGCCACTTGGTATTAAAAGATAAAACTTTGTATAGCAGCGCAGAGAGTTTTTACTGCCCAGCTGGCGTTTACGAAATTTTAGATAATAACGAGTTACAAATTAATTTTCAGAATTGCCTGCACTGTAAAGCGTGTGATATTAAAAATACGCAGCAAAATATTACCTGGGAATGCCCCGAAGATGGTGGCGGGCCGCAGTATTTTAATATGTGACCCGGCTTCGCAGAGCCCCCTCGCGCCGCACTTCGTCATTCCCACGCTCCTTTCCGTCATTCCCGCGCTCCTTTCCGTCATTCCCGCGCTCCTTTCCGTCATTCCCGCGAAGGCGGGAATCCAGATTGCTAGAAAAAACCCCCGCGCCTGCGGCGCTGCCCCCTTTAATAAGGGGGCATTATAACTCCCCTTTCATAAAGGGGAGATGCCGGCATAGCCGGCAGAGGGGTTTTTCCAACCTAATTTATGATAAAATACTCAACCAAAACAACTAAACAAATTTATGCGACCAAATAACAGACAAAACAACGAATTACGTCCAGTATCTTTTACTCAAAATTTTACTAAACATGCTGAAGGCTCAGTTTTAGTTGCTTTTGGTGACACAAAAGTACTGTGTACTGCATCTATTTTAGAAAAACAGGTGCCAAGATTTCTAAAAGGTAAGCATAGTGGATGGCTAACCGCTGAATATAGCATGCTGCCACGTGCAACCAATGAGCGCACAGATCGTGAGTCGGTACGTGGTAAACAAAGTGGGCGCACACAAGAAATTCAGCGCTTAATTGGTCGCAGCTTAAGAAACTGTGTTGATTTAAAATTACTTGGCGAAAATACTATTGTTATTGATTGCGATGTTTTACAAGCTGATGGCGGCACAAGAACTGCGGCAATCAGCGGCGCTTGCGTTGCTTTATATGACGCAGTGCAGTATATGCTAAATAAAAAAATTATTAAAAAAGATCCTTTTAAAAAATTTGTTGCGGCTGTCTCAGTTGGAATCAATAAAAATAATGAAATTCTTGATTTGGAATATGAAGAAGACAGCTCTGCCGATACTGATATGAATGTGGTAATGGATGAGCACGGTGGCTTTATAGAAGTACAAGGCACTGCTGAGCAAGAGCCTATGGCAAAAGAGCAACTGCATAATTTAATTAATTTAGCCGAAGAAGGAATTAAAAAAATTATTGAGCTACAAAAAGAAGCTTGTAAAAATTAAAAGCGCTCTATTGCTACAAAACATTTAAACAAATCGACATACTGTTGGCGCACTACTTCAGCAAATTCTAAAGAATAAAATTTTTCTGCAAGATACGCTGATTTTGCGCCAGGTCTCTCGATTTTTCGTAATTTAGGATTGATAGTTAAAATACTTTCTTCCATTTTTTCATCTTGCGGAATTAGTAATAAATTAAACATTTTATTTTCTGTCTTCTCAACCATCACATAATTATTTAATTTAGCGACAATTTCTGTAGCAATAATATTTTCGTCTTCTGAAACTTCCGAATCAATTTCTATAATTTTAATAACTATATCGCGCAACCACTGTACAACTTTTTTTGGTGGAGCCTTGCTTATATAATTATCAATATCTTTATTTAAATCAGCAACTGTGTAAGCTCCTGAGCGATTAGCTATTTTTTCTTTAACCTCTGCAATAATTTTTTCATAATTTAATTTATACTCTGCAGCAAAATTACGTAATAAAGCCTCTTCTTTTTCATGCAATTTTTTATCAATTAAGCATAACTCGCACATGATCATGAATATTTTTTTTAAATTTTTAAATCCTAAAATATCGCGAAACAAACGTGAAATTTCCGAGCCTTCCATCGATAAAGATCGTTTAAGTTTATGTCCAAAAGAAAAACCATTATTAGTCCAATAACCAATACCTATGAAAAAAAATACAAAAATAACTATAAAGCCCATAATGTCTTTTATAATTCCATTAATACTCCCAATTTGAAAATTAGCCACAAAAAAAGGTAGCAATAACAATACTTCACCTAAAACAGCAACAACAGATATTGAGTCAGCTACTTGTGGCTCATGCTTTCGCGACCATATTTTATTAACCTTCAAATAATTGACAAAGATAAGACCTAAAAGAGAAATGTAAGTAAAATCTAAAAGTATATTTTGAAATGTTTTCATAATAAAAATCATAGTATAGAATATAAGGCTATGCCATCTTGTAACAATATCTTTTACTATTATGAACTCACTAAATAACTCTACTTTTTCTGACTTATTAATTGAACCTTGTTATTCTGAAATTAAATCACGCCGTGAAGTTGATATTTCTACTCAACTACACCCCAAGGTAAAACTTGAACTGCCGATTATTTCAGCGAACATGAAAACTGTTACAGGCCCCGCTATGGCTGCCATGCTGGCAAAAAATGGCGGTCTTGGAGTTTTGCATCGCTTTGGTGGTGATATTGACAGTCAAATCGCTGGCTTTAAGGAAACTCAAAAATTAGTTGATACTAAACATATTTCTAATATTGGCGCATCATTAGGTGTGAAAGAAGATGATCGTGAATTATTTAAAGAGCTGTGGAATTGTGGTGCAAAAATATTTTGTATTGATGTTGCACATGGACATCATGTGTTAGTTAAAGAGTTATTAGAATTTATAAATAATACGTTATCAACCGAAGACAGAAAAGATTGCTGCATTATTGCCGGTAATGTCGCAACCTATCAAGCGACGCTGGACATTACTAACTGGGGTGCTGATGTTATTAAAGTTGGAATTGGCCCTGGAAGCGCTTGCATTACACGCGCAAACACGGGGGTTGGTGTTCCGCAACTACACGCAATTGCTGAAGCACGTCGTGCTGTTAATGAAAATAATTTAAAAATTAAATTAATCGCCGATGGCGGCGTAGTACGAACTGGAGATATTTCTAAAGCTTTAGTTATTGCTGATGCAGTTATGCTTGGCGGCATGCTATCTGGCACTTTTGAGACTCCTGGCGATATTTATAAAGATGTTGAAGGAAAATATTATAAGGTCTACGCAGGCTCTGCCTCTGGCCATAATAAGCAATCTAGTGGTCAAGTTGTTGAGTACATTGAAGGCATTGCAAAACAAATTCCTCTAAAAGGTAGCGTTGAACAAATTTTGCGTGAAATCCGCGAAGGTGTGCAATCAGCATTTTCTTACGTTAATGCTCGCACTTTAGACGAGTTTCACAAAAAAGCAAAACTTATTCCACTATCTATTGGATCAATGGCCGAAAGTAAATTTTTGTGAGTTATCCACAAAGTTATCCACAATATTATACCGATAAGAATTTTATATAATTCTAAAGATAGATTATAAAAAAAAAATAAAAAAATAACTTTATAAAATATAAATAATAAATTTAA
>CAYGUI010000064.1:0-6969 GCA_964353115.1 uncultured Gammaproteobacteria bacterium | reverse complement strand
ATTTAAAAATATAAAATATAAAAAAACTTCAAGAAAACTTATAAAAAATACAAAATACGGTCTTTTGATTACCATGATAAAAAATTCAATATGAAATTTGCTATTATATAGCAATGAAAAAACTTATTCTGATCGATGGATCATCTTATTTATTCCGTGCGTACTATGCCTTACCTCCTCTAAACAATACTAATGGCATGGCAACAGGAGCAATTTTTGGCGTTGCCAATATGCTGAAAAAATTAATTAAAGAAAATGATACTGATCATGTAGTTATGATCTTCGATGCCAAAGGCGGATCATTTAGAAATAAATTATATTCCGAATATAAAGCCAATCGTGGCGTTATGCCAGATGACTTAGCTCCCCAAATTCAGCCATTACATGATTTGATCGATGCCATGGGCGTACCACGAATTGTAATCCCTGGCGTTGAAGCTGACGATGTCATTGCAACTTTAACGCAAGAAGCATTAAAAAATAAGTGGGAAGTTTTAATCTCAACTGGTGATAAAGATTTAACTCAGCTGGTTAATAAACACGTCAAAATAATTAACACCATGACTGACACTATTTTAGATGAAGCTGGTGTTGAGAAAAAATTTGGTGTACCGCCGAAACTTATGCTTGATTACTTAAGTTTAATTGGCGACAGCTCAGATAATATTCCCGGCATTCCAGGCGTTGGTCCGAAAACAGCCACTAAATGGCTTACTGAATATGGAACTTTAGAAAAGTTAATTCAAAATGCTGATCAAATAAAAGGCAAAGTCGGCGAAAGTTTCCGTAATAATTTAAAATTACTAGATTTATCTCGTGAGCTCATAACTCTAAAATATGATGTTAAATTAGAGCATCATTTTAATGACTTAATAATTAATAAAAATATTGATCGAGATAAATTAAAGTCTTTACTGCAAGAACTTGGATTTAAAAAATGGCTTGAAGAATTAAATTCAGAAAAGTTAAATAGCAGCGAAGATGATAATAACAAAAATTTTAGTAGTATCTTAAATAAACAAGACTTTGAAAGTTTATTAAAAAATTTAGAAAAAACTGATATTTTTGCATTTGATACTGAAACAACTAGTCTTAATTCTTATGAAGCTGAACTAGTTGGTATATCTTTATGTTTTGATAATGATCATGCGTATTATATTCCTGTTGGACACGTCGGACATGATTCGGAAAACCGTCCGGAGCAATTAGAATTAAATTATGTAATTAATAAATTAAAAAATATATTTCAAAATAATAAAATTTCTAAAGTCGCACATAACTTTAAATACGATAAAGTAATTTTAGAAAAATACGGTATAGAATTTAGCGACAATATTTTTGATACGATGATCGAATCGTATGTATTAAACTCGGCCGGCTCACGCCATGATTTAGATACTTTATCGTTTAATTATTTAAACCGCACAAATATCAAATACGAAGACGTCACTGGTAAAGGTAAAAATAAACTAAATTTTTCTGAAGTAGAAATAGAAGCAGCAACGCCATATGCCGCTGAAGATGCTTGGTGCGCTTTTAATTTACACAATATTTTATATCCTAAGTTACAAGAAGATAAAAAAACTTTGGAAGTCTTTACTAAAATAGACATGCCTTTGGTTAATATTTTAGAAAAAATAGAAAAACACGGTATTTTATTAGATTCAAACTTATTAATAAAACAAAGCGAAGATTTATCTCAGAAATTAATAAAATTAAAGCAAGATGCTTTTAATATCGCAAATAGTGAATTTAATTTAGACTCACCAAAACAACTACAAGAAGTTTTATTTAAAAATTTAAAAATTCCCGTTGTTAAAAAAACTCCTAAAGGACAACCATCAACAGGTGTTGAAGTATTAGAGGAATTAGCAGGTGAATATCCAATCGCACGCACAATTTTAGAATATCGCAGCTTAAACAAATTAAAAACAACTTACACTGATAAATTACCAGAACAAGCCGATCAAAAAACTCATCGCGTGCATACTTCTTTTCACCAAGCAGTTACTGCAACTGGCAGATTATCGTCATCTGATCCTAATTTACAAAATATTCCAATTAGAACATTAGAAGGCCGCAAAATTCGCCAAGCCTTTATTGCGCCGCAAGGATATAAAATTTTGTCGTGCGATTACTCGCAAGTAGAGCTTAGAATTATGGCGCATCTATCGGCTGACGAAGGATTAATAGCTGCTTTTAAAAACAATTTAGATATTCACAAGGCAACAGCCGCTCAAGTTTTTAATATTAGTATCAATGAAGTCACTGATAATCAGCGCCGTTTTGCCAAAGCAATAAACTTTGGTTTAATTTACGGCATGAGCGCTTTTGGTCTTGCTAAACAATTACATATTGAGCGTGGTGAAGCACAAAAATATATTGATAAATATTTTGAGCAATATCCAAAAATTTTAGATTATATGGAAAATACTAGAATTTTTGCTGAAGAGCATGGCTATGTTGAGACTATTTTTGGCCGTAGATTATATTTACCAGAAATTCATAGCAAAAATATGATGTTAAGAAAAGCTGCCACACGCGCAGCTATCAATGCCCCAATGCAAGGCACCGCAGCTGATTTAATTAAACTTGCAATGATAGAGATTGATCAATTAATTACTAAAAATTTCCCCAATAATTACATGGTCCTACAGGTGCACGATGAATTAATTTTTGAGTGTGAAGATAAAAAAATTGATGATTTTATAAAAAATATCAAAGATTTAATGGAAAATACGACTAAACTAAAAGTTCCATTAATAGTCGATGCTAATGTTGGAAATAATTGGGATGAAGCGCATTAAATAGTTGCACTTTTAATTCGTTATAGTAAAATATCTGACTCACTATAATTAAAATAAGAAACAAGTTTATGTTATCCTCATTTGTACCAGCTATAGCCTCACATGCAGAAATAGATGATTTAAGAGCAGAATTTAAATCCCATTTAGAAGATAACCCTATTTGGGTAACAATGTTTAATGATTCTTCAAATAAAGAATTTATAAATTCAATAAAAGAAAGAAGTATCGATTTTTTATTAAAAATTGTTAATACAGACACCAGTCAGAGCTTTAAAAGTTTTTTTACATTATTGAGCTGCTTTCAAGAATCTGAAGCTCACCTTGAAATCGCAATGGCTAGTCGCCTTTTACAAATAGTAGAGTTTATGATTATTATTTCAGCATCTCACCCAATAATAAATCCTGATGCTCTTAAGTCACTAAAACCAGAAGCCAAGGGATTTGCAACAATATTATTAAATAAAACTAATAGCAAAAAAGGACGGTTCTTTTCTCAAGATGACGAAACACAGCTACCTTTTAAAACCATATTTACTTCTATTATCAATGAAATTGAAAAACTTAATACTCAGTCCTCACAAAGAGCAAAAAAATAAATTTGATTACTTCTTATTAAGCTTCACTTAATTTTTTTTCCAAGTAATGAATATTAGTGCCGCCTTTGATAAAACCTTCATCGCGCATTAGTTCTTGATGCAATGGAATATTAGTATTAATTCCTTCTATTACTATTTCATCTAAAGCATTTCTCATACGAGAAATTGCTTCTTGACGCGTTTTACCATAAGTAATTAATTTACCAATTAAAGAATCATAATACGGTGGCACAGTATAAGAAGTATAAATATGCGAGTCAAAACGCACACCAAGACCACCTGGCGCATGAAATAAATTTATTTTTCCAGGTGATGGAAGGAAATTTTTTGGATCTTCCGCATTAATACGGCACTCTATTGCATGACCCGATAAAACTACATCATCTTGCGTAAAAGATAGTTTTTCACCAGCTGCAATTTTTAACTGCTCTTTAACTAAATCAACGCCAGTAATCATTTCTGTAACTGGATGCTCAACTTGTAAACGAGTATTCATTTCGATGAAGTAGAATTCACCATTTTCATATAAAAATTCAAAAGTACCAGCTCCGCGATAACCAATTTTTTTACATGCTTCAACACAACGATCACCAATAAATTTACGTTGCTCTTCTGTAACACCTGGAGCTGTTGCTTCTTCAATTACTTTTTGATGACGACGCTGCATTGAACAGTCACGCTCACCTAAATAAACTGCATTACCATGCGAGTCAGCAAGAACTTGAATTTCAACATGACGCGGATTTTCTAGAAATTTTTCCATGTATACGCCATCATTATTAAACGCAGCTTTTGCTTCTGATTTTGTAATACTAATTGATTGCAGCAAAGATGATTCACTGCGCACTACACGCATTCCACGACCACCGCCACCCCCAGTAGCCTTAATAATTACCGGGTAACCAATTTCACGTGCAAGTTTAATATTTTTTTGTGCGTCATCAGTTAATTGACCACCAGATCCTGGAACACATGGCATACCAGCTTTTTTCATAGCTTCAATCGCAGAAATTTTATCCCCCATTAAGCGGATAGTTTCTGCTCGTGGTCCGATAAAAATAAAACCACTTTTTTCAAGTTGCTCGGCAAAATCAGCATTTTCAGATAAAAAACCATAACCTGGATGAACAGCTTCTGCATCAGTAACTTCTGCAGCACTAATTATTGCTGGAATATTAAGATAACTTTTAGCGGCAGCTGGCGGTCCAATACATACCGACTCATCAGCGAGTTTTACAGTCAATGAATCTCGATCAGCTTGTGAATAAACTGCCACTGTTTCAATTCCCATTTCATGACAAGCACGAAGAACACGTAATGCAATTTCACCACGGTTAGCAATGACTACTTTTTTTAGCATATTTTACCTAACTACTCGATTATAACTAGCGGCTGACCAAATTCAACTGGCTCACCATCTTGAGCTAAAATAGCTTTGACTTTACCACTCTTATCGGCTTCGATTTGATTAAACATTTTCATGGCTTCGATAATACATAAGGTATCGCCAACGGAAACTGAACTACCAATTTCAACAAAGTTAGCAGCACCAGGAGATGGAGCACGATAAAAAGTACCAACCATTGGAGATTCAACTTTATGACCTGTTACTTCCTTGCTTTTAATTTCCTCATGCTCTGCTTTAATCGCAGCAGGTTGATGAGTTATTGGAGCTGGCGCCATAGCCATAGATTGAGCTTGTGGAACCGCTACTTGACTAGCACGACTAATGCGAACTGACTCTTCACCTTCTTTAATTTCAATCTCAGCTAAATCTGATGATTGCAGCAGTTCAATAAGCTTTTTAATTGTTCTTATATCCATAGATTACCTCACGTTCATTGCACGATATCATATCATCACTACATTTTCGTTGCAAACTTTAGTTAATGTATGTTAATTTTAGTGAACAAAAAGGGAGTTTTTATGAAAAGATTTTTATTCTTTATTATCTTATTGATTTTTAATGCTTTTTCAGCAATATTATTCGCTAATATCCAAGAACCTTACCTGTCTCTTGCCGATTGGCAAAATATGAAGAAATGCATTACAACACAAAGTGAATTTAAGGCCAATTCAACCAGATTTGCTCCCTGCACAGTTACATTTATTAAACCAGATATACCCCCATGCCCAGGAACAAATAGCCTTACAAATTGTTATCATCCAGGAATTATTGATATTAGCATCGTCAATACAACAGGAACTAACATAGTTCTTGAAACACCATCATCATTGCAAACAGCTTCAAGCCAGGTATCAACAAATGGAAGTTTTGCTGCAACTGGAAACTGCATTAGTAGTGACAATTCTGGATTAAATGCCAATGGCATTCCTATAACCGTTAGGCCATATAGCGGTCGCTTCTGCCTTTTTAACGAAACAAATGGCACAACTTGTGGGGCAAGCGTTGATTACGATAATAAAATTCGCTTTAGCATACCAACAACTAGTACTGTAAATAACCCCTGCAGAATTAGATTAAAAATGACTTCCATTCCATTCGATGGAGATGATGGAAATCAAGCTACTTATTTATTTAATGAATTAATACTCGGACCTCCCAGCTGCACAACTGCTAGCTGTGCAGCTTATATTACTTTCTTCACTGGATTAATAGATCCTGTTTTTGTTACACAAAATACTTACACTGGATCACAAGTAGGTAGCTGGGCTGCAGCAAATGCAATTTGTCAAAGCGAATTAACAACTTATTATACAAATCAAGGTTTAACTAATGGGTACCAAGGCACTGCATGGCTTTCATCCTCAGTGGCAGGACAAAATCCATCAACCGTAACTAACAGTACTTTCGCTTTAGGAACATTAAGTGGTGAATTATTTGGAACCTCAAGAACAGAATTTTTTGCTGGAAATATGAATAACCAGGTTTTAAACCAAGTTTTTGATGTTACCAGCATTTCTGCTAATCCTAATGTCTATTATTTAGGGCCAAACGTAACAGATATTAATTACAACTATGCCAGCCTTTTTACAACAGGCTCTGGGACAACTGAAAACTTAGGATGCACTGGAACAGTAACGCCAGGCGGCAACACTGTCCCATCAGTAACAAATAGCACAGAGCGATTTATTCCTATTTGGTCCGCAACAGATCAAAATGGTAATTATTCTGGAGACAATACATGCACCAATTGGAGTTCAGATGCTGGAACAGGTGGTACTGGAAAACTATATTACTTTAAAGCACCAATCAGCTCTTCCAACTCATATTCTTTTTTTAATCAATATTCATGGCAATTCTGCTCCACTAAAACTGTCGATGCATCATTTGCTTGGACTAGCTCAGGTGAATCATCTTGCAGCACACCTCGCAGAATATTATGCACTGTTGAATAAATTTATTTTTGTAGCTTTAAAAGAAACTTTATCAGCGCTAATTTCTAAATCTGGCGCTGATATCTTTATTTTTAGATTATTTATTTCAATATTTTGATCTTTAGTAATCAAATTAATTTTATTTTTAGCAACAAACTCGATATTTTTTGCACTTATTTTTATTCTTTTTGCTTTAAATTCCGTATTATTTTTACTTAATTTAATAT
>CAYGUI010000063.1:0-7096 GCA_964353115.1 uncultured Gammaproteobacteria bacterium | reverse complement strand
GCAGTAAAGAGCGCTTAGAAAAATTACGCGAAGAGCAACTAGAAAAAAAAGAAAAGCCACGTTATGACGGGCATTGTCGCGATCAAAATTTAGATAAAGACGAGCCATTTGTTATTCGTTTTAGAAATCCACTTGAAGGTGAAGTATCTTTTTGTGATTTAATTCATGGCAAAATTACAGTACAAAACTCAGAGCTTGATGATGTTATTTTAGTTCGCTCTGACGGTGTGCCAACTTATAATTTTTCAGTTGTTATTGATGATCTAGATATGGAAATTAGCCATGTTATTCGTGGCGATGATCATATAAATAATACCCCACGGCAAATTAACATCATGCAGGCTCTTGGAAAAACACCTCCATTATATGCCCATGTTCCGATGATTTTAGGTCCTGATGGGAAAAAATTATCAAAGCGTCATGGTGCAGTAAGCGTTTTAGAATTTAGAAAAGATGGTTATTTACCACAAGCATTATTAAATTATTTAGTAAGACTTGGATGGTCGCATGGTGATGACGAAATTTTTAGTTTAACTGACATGATTCGCGATTTTAATATGGATAATGTTAATAATTCAGCGGCAGCAGTTAACCCAGAAAAATTAGATTGGTTAAATCATCATTATATTAAAACACTACCAACCGTTGAAGTTGCTGAAGAGCTTGAATGGCAATTTGATTTTATTGGCATTAATAAAAAAAATGGGCCGGATTTAGAAGATTTATTAGTTTTAGTTCGTGATAAATATAAAACTTTGCGCGATCTTGCTCTTAATTGCCAGTATTTTTATGAAGATGAAGTTAAATATAACAAAGAGTCGGTAGATAAATTTGTTAAATCAGATACTGCAAAAATATTAAAAATAGTTTTTTCTGATCTTGATATGTTAAATCCATGGTCAGAGGAAAAAATTAATGATTTGATAAAAGAAGTAGTTAAAGAAAATAATTTAAAATTCCCTCAAGTAGCACAGCCACTTAGAATCGCAGTTACTGGCGATACTAATTCTCCATCAATTGCCGCCACATTACAGCTTTTGGGTCGTGAAAAAACTTTAACACGAATTAATAAAGCAATAGGTGAGTGGTCATGAGTTTGAAATTTATTGGCGGGGTGTTATTAGTTGCCGGAACTGCTATTGGTGGTGGCATGCTAGGATTGCCAATAGCTACAGCAGCTGGAGGAATTATTCCATCAATAACTTTATTATTAGCAGCTTGGATTTTAATGACTTTCACTGCATTGCTAACTTTAGAAGCAAATTTATGGTTTGGACGCGACACCCACTTTATTACTATGGTAAAGCAAACCTTTGGTGTCTATGGTGAGTGGATCTGCTGGACTTTTTACTTATTATTTTTATATTCTTTAGTCGCAGTTTATATCGCTGGTGGTCAAGATTTATTGCAGCATTTATTTTCTATCGGTGGATTTAAAGCGCCTTTATGGCTTTGCGCGGTGATTTTTGTTTTTGTATTTGCCAATATAATTATTCATGGCGTAAAACAGGTTGAAAAAATAAACACCTTATTAATGTTTATTAAAATGTTTGCATTAGTAATTTTAATGCTAGTTATTGGTGCACATGCACATTTTGATAATTTTGGTATAAACAATTTTGCTAAAATTTTACCGGCAACAACAGTTGCAATAACTTCTTTTGGATTTTCAATAATTATTCCAAGTTTACGTAATTATTTTGATGATAATGCTAGTAAGACAAGATTGGCGATTATAATCGGTTCTTTATTGCCACTCGTATGTTATTTGATTTGGGAGTTAGTTATTTTTGGTGCAGCTGATAATAATAAACTTATAGCCTTACAAAATTCAGCCAATCCTATAACAGGATTAATTAATATAATTATCAAAGCTGTTAATAATCAAAATTTAAATTTATTTGCTAATGTCTTTATTTCTGTATCAGTATTAACTGCTTTTCTTTGTGTATCTCTTGGATTATTTGATTATATTAAAGATGGCTTGAAAATTTATAACTTATCGGCAGGTAAATATATTATTGGCTTGTGTGTTTTTACTCCGCCATTACTCGCTGTTATTTTTTATCCTGACAGCTTTATAAAATTATTAAGTTTGGCTGGGTTTTTCTGTGTTATTTTGCAAGCCCTAATTCCAGGGTTGATAATTTATAAAGGGCGCTATGGTCAAGGAAAAATAGGAGTTTATGAAGTTTTTGGTGGAAAAATTTCATTATTACTATCTATGTTATTTTCTATATTAGTTATTTCTATATTTTTAATTGAAAAATTATGAGGTCGTACTTATGAGTGAAACGATAATTCCATGTATTGAAGGTGATGGTATTGGTGTTGATATTACGCCAGTGATGAAAAAAGTAGTTGATGCAGCAGTTGAAAAAGCTTACGGATCAGACAAAAAAATTAAGTGGCTTGAAATTTATGCCGGTGAAAAAGCAGTAGAAAAATTTGGCGGTGACTCTTGGTTGCCACAAGAAACATTGGATCTTATTAAAAAATACGGTATCGCAATAAAAGGACCATTAACAACACCAGTAGGTGGTGGAATTAGATCGCTTAATGTGGCTATTCGTCAAGAACTTGATCTATACCAGTGCGTACGCCCAGTTAAATATTTTCAAGGTGTTGAGACGCCGCTTAAAAATCCTGAAAAAACTGATATGGTAATTTTTCGTGAAAATTCAGAAGATATTTATGCTGGAATTGAGTGGAAAGCAGGAACTCCTGAAGCAAAACAGGTGATCGAATTTTTACAAAATACTATGAATGTTAAAAAAATTAGATTTTCAAATGATTGCGGAATTGGTATTAAACCTGTTTCAAAAGAAGGAACCGAGCGTTTAGTGCGTGCAGCAATTAAATATGCCATTGATAATGATAAATCCTCAGTAACGCTAGTTCATAAAGGCAATATCATGAAATATACCGAAGGTGCTTTTCGTGATTGGGGTTATGAAGTTGCACGTAATGAATTTGGTGCAGTGGAACTTGATGGTGGTCCGTGGATGACTCTCAATAATCCTAAAACCGGCAAAGAAATGGTTATTAATGATTGTATCGCTGACGCATTTTTACAGCAAATTTTATTGCGTCCAGAAGATTATGATGTAATTGCAACATTAAATTTAAATGGTGATTATATTTCTGATGCACTAGCTGCACAGGTTGGTGGTATTGGTATTGCCCCAGGAGCTAATATTGGTGATGATGCTGCAGTATTTGAAGCAACTCATGGTACTGCTCCGAAATATGCTGGCCAAGATAAAGTTAATCCAGGCTCTTTAATATTATCTGCTGAAATGATGTTACGTCATTTAGGTTGGTTTGAAGCGGCTGATTTAATTATTAGTAGTATGCAAGCGGCAATTTCTTCTAAAAATGTTACATATGATTTCGCACGCTTAATGCCTGGTGCAAATGAAGTTTCTTGCTCACAGTTTGGGGAAGAAATGATTAAGAGGATGTGATTTTTTTATAAGGCTGAAAAAACCCTCGTTGCTTAACATGCAAGCAACCTTCGCCGACATCTCCCCTTTATAAAAGGGGAGTTAAGCCTCCAGGGGAGTTAAGCCCCCTTATTAAAGGGGGCAGCGCCGCAGGCGCGGGGGTTTTTAGATTTCTCTTCAGTAGTTAAGCCCCCTTATTAAAGGGGGCAGCGCCGCAGGCGCGGGGGTTTTTACACCGCGTCGTATTGCCCTAAATTATTATTCTTAATTACGCCCTTAATCTGATTAATATAATCTTGACCACGAGTTGAATAAGCTGTTAATCCATTAGCTAATTCATAACCAGTTGGGTTTTTATTACGATTTCTCATATTGTGACGAATTGAGCGTAATTGTGAATAGCTGCTGCCAGCATTTAAATTTTGCTGATAAGATTCTACCGACTCATGAACAGAGCTATAAGCTCTAATTCCATGTCCAGTGCGCGTATGATTAACTAAGTGACAACCTTTGTAAAAACACCATTGGCCGAATAAATTGTTTCCATCACGGGCAAAGTGTGATGTACCCCAGCCAGATTCAACAGCAGCTTGGGCAATGAGTAATGAATTAGGTATTACGTCCATTCTAGCTAGTAACTCTTTCCAGGTGTTACTGCTATTAAGGTCGCAGCGACTAATATTATATTCTTGGCATTTTCTTTGTAACCAACGCGTGTTTAACAGCCCAAGTTGGCTATGATCTTGATTGTATAGGCTAATTAGTTTTTGGCGATCTTTTAAAATATTATTATTAGTTGATTGTGCTATTGGTAATAAATAGCTTATAAAATGATCTTTACGAACAGAAAAGTCTTTATCTTTTTTAAAATTCGGAAGCGATGAGGCATATGATGAGTTTGCTATAAGTAAAATTATAGCGGGAGCTAATTTATTCATGTTTTTATTATTATTTTTATTTAATGTTAGCTAATTTGCTAATATTGTATCATGAAATAGCCAAAGCCTGCAATAACTAAGTAAGGGCCAAAAGCAAAAGGGGTGTTTTTTAGTGGAATTTTCTTTAAAAAAGAAAGGGTTACAATTCCTACAATTGCCAATAGCGAAGAAGATAGTAAAATAAAAGGCAGAGAATAAAGGCCGAGCCAAGCGCCAATCATAGCTAACAGTTTGAAATCACCATAACCAAGACCATCCTTTTTAGCTATCAATTTGAAAATCCAAAAGATTGACCATAAGAATAAATAGCCAAAAATAGCCCCCAAAACGGCGCTAGGAAGATCGCTGAATGTATAATGGATATTGGCAAATAACCCCACCCAAAGGCCTGTTAAGGTTAAATCATCGGGTAAAATCATGTGCTGCCAATCTATGGCAAATAAAGCAATTAGAAAGTAAGTAAAGACCAGGCCATATATTGCAGCAATATTAATACCTAATTTTAGAACAACAATTACTGATAAAACGGCAGAAACAAGCTCAGTTAAAAAATACCTAATTTCAATTGGACTTTTGCAAAATCGGCATTTGCCGCGCAGTATTAAAAAACTCAGAATAGGAATATTGTCACGCGCTAAAATATTTTTTTTACATTTGGGGCAATGTGAGCGGGGGGTGAATAAGTTTAAATTTGGATCTTTATTGTTATATTGAGCTTCAATTATTAAAGGATAACGATAAATAACTAAATTTAAAAAACTACCAATGATAGCTCCAAATATAAAAGCAAAAACAAGATAATCCATAATTGTTTTAAAAGTCTCCTAAATTTAATAAAGGCAAATATATTGCCATGAGTATTGCAGCAATAATAATTCCCATTATAGTAGTTAAAATGGGCGTTAGTAGAGAGCTTATATATTCTAGCTGATTATTTAATTTATTTTCAAAATAGTTATTTAAATTAAATAACATAATATCTAAACTACCACTATTCTCTCCAATATTAATTAAGTTAGACATAATGTTCGGGAATATTTTATTTTGCAGCATATAGCTATTAATTTTATTGCCATTAGAAATATGTTGCTCTAAGTTTTTTAGTACTATTTTGTAATATAAGTTATTAATAACACAAATTATATTATCAATAGCCTTATTAACTATAATTCCAGCTTCAAGATTATTTTTTAGTAAAAAACAAAACTTATTATGATAATAGGTTATTAAGATATTATTTATACCTGGCGTAGTAAGTATTAATTTGTGAATAAATAATTTGAATTTCAAGTTATTGAGATATAAATAAAATATATAGCTCATAATTAATATGAAAAATATAATAATAAAATTAAAATATAAGCTAAAAAAATTATAAATATATAATAAACATTTAGTTATTACTGGTAAATTATTGTTGTCAGATAGTAATAAAATTTTAGGAATTAAGTAATTAACTGCAAATATTACTAAAATCATTGATGATATTAATAATAAAGTAGGATAAATCAGGCTTTGAATAATTTTATTTTTAAGATTATTCATTTTTTTATTTTTATTTAATATAAGGATCAAAATCTCGGATAGCTTTCCAGTATTTTCACCTAATTTTATTAATTCTAAGTCTGTTTTATTTATTTTTAAATTATGATCTAAAGCTCGATGTAATTTACAGCCATTAGATAAATCTATTTTTATTTTTAACAATGCAGTTTTTAGTTTAAGATCATTTTCGTTATTTATTAATAACTTTATAGAATCTAATAAATTTATATTAGATCTTAATAAATTATGTAAATTTTCTAGTAAATAATAAGATTTATGCTGCATATATATCAAATTTTGGAGTGGTCTTTAAGTTACTAAACTTTTGCGTGATGATTAATTTTAGGCACTCTAAAATATCATTTTTATTAGCACCTAATTGGCATAAACGTAATATTGAAGAATTATAATCATAGCTATGTAAGCTTGATATTACCAAGTGTCCAGTTAATGCAGCATTGATTGCAAATTTTGCAGTTATTTCATCGCGAATTTCTCCAATTACAATCACATCAGGATCTTGACGCAAAATAAATTTTAAGATCATGGGGAAATCAAGATTAATTTTTTTATTAATTTCTATTTGATGAATACCAGGGATTTTTATTTCAACTGGATCTTCTACAGTTATAATATTTTTTGTTTGATTATTAAGATAATTTATTAAGCTATAGATAGTAGTTGTTTTTCCCGAGCCTGTTGGACCATTAATTAAAATAAGCCCATGATTTAAATTTAATTTATTTGCTACTAAATTTTGTTGGTTATTATCAAGCCCTAATTTTTCTAAATTTATTAAGTTTTTATAATTTTTTAAAATTCGCAGCACAATTTTTTCACCATATACTCCGGGGCAGGTGCTAACACGAAAATTTAAATTATCTATTGATAAGCTCCCATCTTGCGGTAATCTGCTCTCTGCAATATCTAAGCCAGATAGTATTTTTATTTTGCTAATAATTTGTGTAGCAAGATCAATGTTTAAGTTAGAAAAATATTCTAAAATTTTATTGATGCGAAAATAAACTCGATATTCTTTTTCATGTGCCAAAAAATGAAGATCAGTGGCGTTGGAGCTTTGAGCGTGATTGATTATTTGTAAAAAAGTTTGTTGTAACATGAAAAAAATAATATAATAAATCTTTATTATACTCAAGAGTTTATAAT
>CAYGUI010000062.1:0-7353 GCA_964353115.1 uncultured Gammaproteobacteria bacterium | reverse complement strand
CCTAAAGTTAATACACTTTTTTTAGATTGTGATTCACTTTCACCTTGAAAATTAGAAGATTCATTACGTAAAGAACGTGTTAACTCAACTTTTTCTTTATTTGATATTGCATCGTTAGGCCTTTTAGGTAAATTAGCATCTTTTAAATAAACTAAAAGTCTATTAACATCTATACCTAACTCTTTTGCTAATTCTGATACTGAACCTTCTGCTGCCATAATCCAAAAACCTCTTCACCTGTTACTCTTTTACTCAAACCAAGATTTTCTAGCTTCCATAATAAGTGCCGCGGCTTTCTCTTCAGATACCTCTGACACTAATTCACGCAATTCGCTTACTGAAAGCTCTGCAAGATCTTCACTTGATTTAATTTTTTTCTGTGCAAGTTTATATGCTAATTCTTTATCCATACCAACAATATTTAATAAATCCTCTTGTGGTTCAGCTCCTTTATAAGCTTCTTCCAATTCTAGAGCTTCTTTCAATATTGCATCTTTTGCACGATTTTGTAGTTCAGCAGCAATATCTTCATCAAAATCTTCGATGTCTGCCATTTCAGCTTCATCAATATATGCAACTTCTTCTAAAGACTTAAAGCCTTCTGCCACTAAAATTTGTGCTATATCTTCTTCAACATCAAGTTTTTCCATAAACAATGATAATAAATCTGCAGAATCAGTTTCATCAACCTTTTCAGCATTTCCTGTTGATACGTTTAATTTCCAACCCGTTAATTGACTAGCAAGATTAATATTTTGCCCACTTCTACCAATAGCTTGAGACAATTGATCTTCATTTACAACCAAGTCCATACTATGTGTATCTTCATTGATAACAATAGATTTTATTTCAGCTGGAGCCATTGCATTAATTACATATTGAACAGGATCTGGATCCCATAAAATAATATCAATTTTTTCACCCTGTAATTCACCAGAGACTGATTGTACACGAGAACCACGCATACCAACGCACGCACCAATTGGATCTATACGACCATCACTAGTCTTAACAGAAATCTTAGCACGCACTCCAGGATCACGTGCAGATCCCATAATATGAATAACGTCTTCAGATATTTCAGGAACTTCAACTTTAAATAACCCTACTAACATTTTAGGATCAGTACGTGATAAACGTAATTGTGGACCGCGACCATGTGATTCAACTGTTTTTAAAACAGCTCGCACACGATCACCAACTCTAAAATGTTCATGACCAATTAAATCATCACGAGATAAAATTGCATCGGCTTGTTGAGTGATTTCAACAATAAGATACTCACGAGTAACTCGTCTAACTGTTCCTATTAAAATTTCGCCAATACGCTCCATATAGCTTTCAGCTATTTTGATACGCTCAGCTTCGCGGACTTTTTGTACTATAACTTGTTTAGCTGCCTGCGCAGAAATACGACCAAATTCTTCAGATGGAATTTCTTCTTGTACTATATCGCCTATTTTAAGCTGAGGATTTCGTTCTTGAGCTGTTTCAATTAAGATCTCTCTTTCTGGAAATACAAAATCTTCATCTGCAACAATAGTCCACGACCTTACTGTTGTATAATCACCTGTTCTAGGATCAATTGTAACCTTAATCTCTACATCATCATGGTACTTTTTCCTAGTTGCCATTTCTAATGCTAATTCTATTGCAGATAAAATATCTTCGCGTTTTACGCCTTTTTCATTGGCTATAGAATCCGCTACATAAAGTATTTCTTTACTCATAATTAAACCTCTTTAATACCAGGTGAAGACACCTCAAGAAAATATTTAGTTTTAATCAAATCCTCTACATCTAATACTCGACTAATATGACGACTAGTCTTAGCACAATCGTCTATAGTTACTCCGCCTGGTTTGTTAATGACAACTCGTAAAATAGCTCCACCTTTTTGGGTAATCCATTTTAGTTCAACAAACTCATAGCCCAAGCCAACTACTGTCTTTTGTAATAAATTTTCTAATTCTTTCATATGCCATACAAAAAAAGGGCCTAAATGCCCTTCTTCTTAAAGTTTTATTATGTAACTTGGTAGCGGGGGCAGGATTTGAACCTACGACCTTCGGGTTATGAGCCCGACGAGCTACCAGACTGCTCCACCCCGCGACTGGTTTAGGTTGAATTATATAGTATTTTATTTATGTTAGCAAATACAAATTCATAATTTTTAACTAGTTTATTCTAGTGGACTGTCGCTACGGTCAATTATATTACCGATATTATCTTCATCATTACTATTTTCATGACTAGATGGGTCTACAGGAGTTCCACCTTTTTTCTCTTCCTGAATTCTTTCGTAAATTTCTTCGCGATGAACGGAAACATCTTTTGGTGCGTTAATTCCAATACGTACTTGATTGCCCTTTACGCCTAAAACTGTAATTTTTACATCATCCCCAATAATTAGAGACTCTCCAATTCTTCTTGTTAGTATTAACATTTTCCTCAATCTCCTTACTTCTTATTTTTTTTATTAAAATTAACACCGAGGTATTGTAGCAAATCAACTTTTAATTTGCAAGTTGGCTTATAAACAACCAGTTACTGCCTCTTGTTCATGTAAAGCAAAAACACGATGCAATAACCGTGCTGCATGCTCTAGATCTTCCTCGGCAACACATACAGAAACTTTAGTCTCTGAAGAATTAAACAATTTTATAGAGATTTGATTCCTTGTCAAGGTTGAGAAGATAGTATTAATTACCTCTGCATTTGAGCGCATGCCAAGGCCAACCACAGAAATTTTAGCAATATCAAGGTCATGGCTTAATATCGTATTTTTAATATCAGCTAAAATATCTTGTAATAAAATTAAGACTTTTTTATTATCTTCATAATGAACAGTAAAAGTAAGCTCCATAGTGTCAGAAGCCTGAAAATTCTGCATAAACATATCAATAGGTATATGGCACTCACTTAAACTTTCAATAATTCGAGCACCTACCTTAGCATCATGAGTCATATTACTAACGGTAAACCTAACTTCATTGCGATTACAAGCAATTCCAGAAATTACTGGACGCTCAAGTTTTTTATCCTCAAAAGAAACCAATGTCCCCTCTCCAGGATTAAAACTTGATAATACTCGTACCGGAACTTTATACTGTTTAGCAAAATGTACCGCTCTGTGTTGCAAAACCTTAGATCCAGCGCTTGCAAGCTCCAGCATCTCATTGCAACCTATTGATTCAATTAATTGTGCTTCCGGAACAATATTAGGATCAGTAGTATATACACCATCAACATCTGTATAAATTTGACATTCATCAGAAGAAAGAGCAGCAGCTAAAGCCACAGCTGTAATATCACTTCCTCCACGTCCAAAAGTAGTAATATTCCCATCTTGATCTATACCTTGAAAACCTGCAACAACAACAACATTCCCAGATTTAAGATCTTCCTTTAAATGCTCTGTTTGAATATTAACTATGCTTGCTTTTGTATATTTATTATCAGTCAAAATATATACCTGTGATCCAGTATATGATTTTGCCTTAAGACCACGCTTAATTAACGCCATAGTCATTAGAGCAATACTAACTTGCTCTCCTGTCGATAACAATACATCCAATTCTCTAAGTACAGGATGATTCGAAATTTGTGATGCTAAAGATAATAATTTATCAGTCTCTCCAGCCATAGCAGATACAACAACAACTATATCGTTACCAAGATCATATGACTTTTTTACTATGTCAGCAGCAGCTTCAATCCTTGATATTGATCCTAAAGAGGTACCGCCAAATTTTTGTACCAAAAGAGCCATCTAAATTTATCCTAATTCTTTTTGTAGCCATTCAAAAGTTTTTTGTAAAGCTTCATCCAATTTATCAGGGCTATTTCCACCTGCTTGTGCAAGATCAGTCCTACCGCCCCCTTTTCCACCAACAATTTCAGCTGGAATTTTTATAATATCTCCCGCTGAAATTGTTTTAGTATTCTGCTTAGTAACTCCTACTATCAAGTTAACCTTATTATTATCCACTGTCGCTAAAATAATAATAGCTGATTCAAGCTGACTTTTTAAATTATCAACCATATTACGTAAAGATTTTGAATCAGTTCCAGATATTTTTTCTATTAAAATATTAATATTATTAATTTTACGTATATTATTTAATAAATTATTACCTACATTACTAGATAACTTCTGCTTAAGAGAATCAATTTCTTTCTCTAAAATTTTATTGCTTTTTTGCAGTGAATCTAACTTGCTATCAATAAACTCTGGAGTAGTCTTAAGTTTTGTAGCGCAATTTTGCAATAATTTACTTTGTGTTTCAATATATTTGATAGCTTCCATACCTGTAAGCGCTTCAATTCTTCTAACTCCGGATGAAATACCTTCTTCTTTAGTAATAATAAAGCTTCCTATATCACCTGTACGATCCACATGAGTTCCTCCGCACAGCTCAACAGAAAATCCATTGCCTAATTCTAAAACTCTAACTACTTCACCATACTTTTCACCGAATAAAGCCACAGCACCTTTTTTTTCTGCTTCTTCAATACGCATAACTTCTTTTTGTGCTTTAGTATTTTTTAGAATTTCAAAGTTTACTATATGTTCAATTTTTTCTAACAAATCACTTCCTACAGCTTTATGATAAGAAAAATCGAAACGTAAATAATCAGGACCAACATAAGATCCTTTTTGCATAACTTGACTACCCAAAACTTCTTTTAATGCTGCATGTAACAAATGAGTTGCTGTGTGATTGCGCATTGTGGCAGATCTTTTATGAAAATCTATTTTAGCAGCAACTTTATCTTCTACTTTTAAACTACCACTTTCTAATTTTCCGTGGTGCAAATATGCTTGTTGCTGTTTTGTGGTATTGATAACCTTAAAATTATCAATAAATCCTTCGTCACCAATTTGACCACCACCTTCAGCATAAAATGGAGTCTTGTCTAAAATAATTACTGCTTCATCACCAGCTTTAATACTTTCAACCTTTTTATTATCAAAAATAATTGCAATAACCTTTGCTTCACAATAATTTTCTTCATAGCCAACAAATTCGGTTACTTCATCTAATTTTTCGTGATGCTGATATCCGCGTGCAAAATTACTAGACTTGGCTGATAATTCACGAGCTTGAGCCATGTGAGTTTCAAAACCCTTAGTATCTAGCTCTAAATTTTTTTCACGTGCAATATCATTAGTTAAATCTACTGGAAAACCATAGGTATCATATAATTTAAAAATTACTGTGCCTGGAATAATTTTATCTTTAAGATCTTTAATATTTTCTTCCAGAATTTGCATACCCTGATCTAAAGTTCGCAAAAACTGCTCCTCTTCTTGTTTAATTACTTCAACGCAAACTTTTTCTGCAGCTTTTAATTCCGGATAAGCACCACCCATCTCGGTAACTAAAGTTGTAACTAATTTATAGAAAAATGGTTTATTAACTCCTAACTTGTGACCATGACGTAAAGCGCGGCGGATAATACGGCGTAAAACATAACCACGCCCTTCGTTACTTGGAATAATTCCATCTGTAATTAAAAAGCTTGTCGCTCTAATATGATCTGCTATTACTCTTAATGATGGCTCAGAAACTTCGTCATTGCGAGGAGCGTTAGCGACGCGGCAATCTAAAACTATTTTTTTAGCCGCCGCAATTAAAACTTTAAATAAATCTATTTCATAATTACTGTGCACACCTTGCATAACCGCGGCAATGCGCTCAAGACCCATTCCCGTATCAACACATTTATTAGGAAGCTCTATTAATTTACCATCTTCCGCGCGATCATATTGCATGAAAACAACATTCCATATTTCAATAAAGCGATCATCTTTATTTTCAATGTGCTCACCATGATCATAAAATATTTCAGTGCACGGACCACATGGGCCAGTGTCACCCATTGACCAAAAATTATCTGCTTCACCACAGTGCGAAAGTTTATTTGCAGGAATTTTTACTTCATTTAACCAAATTTCTTCTGATTCTTTATCGTCTTGATAAACAGTTACTGATAATTTTTCTTTCGGTAAACCCAATTCTTTTGTTAAAAATTCCCAGGCATAAAAAATTGCTTCGCGCTTAAAATAATCACCGAAGCTAAAATTACCAAGCATTTCAAAAAAAGTATGGTGACGGGCAGTATATCCAACGTTTTCTAAGTCATTATGCTTACCGCCTGCACGCAAACACCGCTGCACAGACACTGCACGAGTATATGGCCTAGTTTCATTTCCAAGAAACACATCCTTAAATTGCACCATTCCTGCATTGGTAAATAATAAAGTCGGATCATTAGCCGGCACTAGAGGGCTAGATTTCACCTGACGATGACTTTTAGAAGTAAAATATTCTACAAATTTCTCTCTAATTTCAGCTAGTTTCATAAAAAAAAATCAAAAATTTTGGCTATTTATTTTAGCCTAAATGATACAATAACACCATGAGCAATATTGATAATATAGATACAGTTCTTGGCATTGAAACATCTTGTGACGAAACAGCTGTGGCGATTTATAATCGTGTTAATGGCGTCTTGGCACATAATATTTATAGTCAAATTGATCTGCATAATCAATATGGTGGTGTAGTTCCCGAGCTTGCATCACGCGATCATATAAGAAAATTATCCATATTAATAGAAAAAACTTTAGCAGATGCCAAACTAGATAAAAAAGATTTAGATGGCATTGCATATACCCGCGGTCCAGGGCTAATCGGAGCACTATTAGTTGGAAGTACTTTTGCCCATAGTTTTGCTTATGCTCTTAATATTCCAATAATTGGTGTTCATCATATGGAAGGCCATTTATTAGCTGCTTTATTAGAAGATGAAAAACCTGAGCTGCCATTTGTTGCATTATTAGTTTCTGGTGGGCATAGCATGTTAGTTAAGGTAGAAAAAATTGGCAGTTATGAAATTTTAGGTGATACGCTAGACGACGCTGCAGGTGAAGCCTTTGATAAAACTGCAAAAATTTTAGGTCTACCTTATCCTGGAGGGCCACAAATTTCTAAATTAGCAGAGCAAGGCGATAGAGCACGTTTTGATTTTCCACGACCACTAGTTAAAAATGTTGCACGAATAAATTGTGATTTTAGTTTTAGCGGTTTAAAAACTGCTGTACTTAATACTGTTAATCAGTATGAGAATTTAGATCAAGAAACAAAACAAGACATCGCCGCAAGTTTTGAAACTGCAGTATCAGACACCATAGTCAACAAATGCGAGCGCGCACTTAATAAAACTAATATTAATAATTTAGTTATTGCCGGCGGCGTTAGTGCAAACAAATTTATTCGCCAAAATTTACAAACTTTAATGAAAAAACGTGGTGGTAATCTATATTTGCCACGCACTGAATATTGC
>CAYGUI010000061.1:0-7512 GCA_964353115.1 uncultured Gammaproteobacteria bacterium | reverse complement strand
CCTTTAAAGAGTAGGGTGCTTCGTATGTAACTTGGTAGTCTTTACCACCAGAGCGAAAATTTAATAATAATTCTTTTTTGTTAAAATCAGAAAAAACTATACTTATTTTAAAATTCGGGCTAAGTGCTTCTGTTTTAAGAGTACTAAACTCTTTTTGATTTAAATAAAATGTGATCACATGTTCAAAACTTGCAGCTATAAGTGGGGCTAAATATAGAAAAGTTTTTGTTTTATGTGCTGCTCCAAGACTGCTAACTTCCAGTTTTGGAAATACTACGTTATCACATGTGATCATTTTTTATTTTTTGCAGCTAAGTGCTATGTCCCTGCTGGTGCTGCTCCTCCTTTATTAGGTCTCGGTCTTCTACTTCCCGCAGTTTTACCGACAGGCCCACCAGTTGCTTCTAAAGCTCTTTGATGAGGGCTTTTATCGATTTCTTGTAAATTTTGTTCACTAAATTTAGAGTTATCTAAAACTTCACCTAATAAGTTTCTTAAAGAACTATTTCCCGTTCTATATAGATTATATCCAAATAAAGTAATCCCAGTTTCTAATGTTTTCGGATCAATAATTTCTTTTATATTAGCCGCAATTTGCTGGCAGTTTAATCTTTGATTTTTTGCTGTTGCCTTTATTTCAGCGCAAGCATCTTTTCTTTTTTCAGGATTATCACTTTCGTATTTTTCAACAGCAGCAACTAGTGCTCCAACAAATTCTTCTTTTGTCGCTAACTTTTCTTTTACAGGTTGCATATCTCCCTCCCTTGGTGCTATGTTAGAAATCATTTTTAACCTAATTTAAGGATATGCGAAAAAGCTATTTAAGTAAAGGATTGTACAGTATTTTAAGTCTTTTTTATATACTAACTAACACAAATGTGTATGCATGGAATAAAAATGGGCATATAGTAATTAGCGAAATATCATATCGAAAGTTACCAGTTGAATTACAAAAAAAATTATCTGATAAATTAAATCCGTTTTTTAAAACTCACACTAATGATAAAAATAATTTAAGTATCATGGCACAATTAAGTTATTATCCTGATTTATGGCATGACTTAACATTTGCAGAAATATCAAAAAAATATGATTTGCAAATTCCAACAGAGCTTTCATATTTAAAAGATGCTTCTACTAAATATTGGCATTTTGATGATAAATATATTGGTCCTGGAGTTGAAAAAGATATTTGCAGTTTGCCAGTATATAAAGAAAATTCAGTAAAGATAATTAAAGCCTTTATGAATTCTTATCCACAAATTAAAGATAATTATTTTCAAGGATTATTATTAATCTATTTGATTCATATTATTGAAGATATGCATCAACCGCTACATGGCCTAAGTTATGTTTCTGAAGATTGTTTTAATGATTATGGTGGTAATAGATTTTGTTTAGATCAATTTTGTAATAATAATTTACACGCTTATTGGGACTCTGGCGCTCATTTGTTTTATGATCCAAGTTTAATTCCTGAAATGGTTGATGGTCTCAATAAGCGTTTTCGTTTTGATAAAACCTTTTTTGAATTAGCCAATATAGATGAGTGGAATGATGAAAACATGCAGTTTTCTGATTTTATTTATGATGTTCCAAAAGACAAAGAGCCAGATTCAGATTATCGCCATAAAGCGCAATCAATTTCTAAAAGAAGAATTTTAGAAGCTAGTGAAAGATTAACTAAAGTACTTACTATCCTTCTTAGGGACGATAGCACCAGTGCCAAGGCTCAAACATAATTCCAAATTGGTTATCTTCCGGGTAGCTTAGGTAAAAACCAAATTTTTCAGCATGCTCACATAGCCATGGATATACTGCGCTATCAATAAATTTTTGATTAAGATCCGGTGCTCCCAGTTCATATAAATCTAATGCAAAACCAGTATGGTGCTCCGAGTAACCTGGTAATGCATTTATTCTCAAAATTTCATCAAGAGGGATATTTTTATTGATTTTTTCCTGAATAATTTCAGCTTGGTGTTTTACACTACGAAAGCCAGAAAAAATTTCCATATTGATTTGATCTAGCTCTGCCGCTTTTTTTAGTTCATGCCAGGCTTGATAAGTTGGCATGTTAACATAAATCATTTTTCCGTAAGGATTTATGCCATAGAATATAAGATCTTTACATTCTTTAAAAAGCGGCAGTTTGTAATTTTTTATAATTTCATTATCTATTTTTAATTTTGCTAAAAATTTATTCATCCGTGAGGCTCATCAGCGAGGCATTACCGCCAGAGGCAGTAGTATCAACTGATACAGTTTTTTCATTGCACATACGATATAGATAGCGTGGTCCACCAGCTTTTGGTCCAGTTCCTGAAAGTCCTTCACCGCCAAATGGTTGTACGCCAACTATCGCACCAATAGTATTACGATTTACATAGCAGTTTCCAGCATGAATATTGTTAATTATTTTATCAACATAATGTGAAATTCTGCTGTGTATACCAAAAGTTAATCCAAATCCAGTTCCATTAATATCAGCAATAACTTGCTCTAATTCACTGCTTTTATATTTAATAACATGCAAAATAGGGCCAAATTGCTCTTTTTTAAGCTCATTGATATTATTGATTTCGATAAGGTGTGGAGCTAAGAAGTTTCCATTCTCTGCTAAAATTTGGCACTTATGTAAAATTTTAGCGTTATTATTTTTAGACATTAATTCTACGTGCTCTTGTAATCCTGACAATGCAGCAGTGTCAATTACAGGACCAACATCTGTAGATAATTTTTCTGGATTATCAACAACTAGCGCATCCATCGCACCTTTAATCATAGTAATAAACTTATCAGCAATTTCTTCTTGTAAGTATAGTACACGAAGCGCTGAGCAGCGTTGGCCTGCGCTATCAAAAGCAGACATTACTGTGTCACGTACAACTTGCTCTGGCAGGGCGGATGAGTCAACAATCATGCAGTTTTGTCCGCCAGTTTCAGCAATTAATGTTGCAATAGGGCCTTCTTTTTGTGCTAAGTTCATATTGATCATTCGCGCTGTTTCAGTTGAGCCTGTAAACACTACACCACAAACTTTAGGATGTAATGCTAATGCATTACCAACTACGCTACCACGGCCAACAACTAATTGCATAATATCTTGCGGAATACCACTTTCATGCATTAATTTAACTGCTAATGTT
The DNA here is from genome assembly GCA_964353115.1 of uncultured Gammaproteobacteria bacterium. GTDB lineage: Bacteria > Pseudomonadota > Gammaproteobacteria > JAGOUU01 > JAGOUU01 > CAYGUI01. Next base: position 4,363 of record CAYGUI010000061.1, on the reverse strand, counting down.
GCAATAATAGAAGTTTGCTCTGCAGGTTTGGCAACAACGGCGTTACCAGTAACAATTGCAGCAACAACTTGTCCAGTAAAAATTGCTAATGGAAAATTCCATGGGCTAATACAAGCAAAAACACCTTTACCGCTTAATTGCAAAGTATTAGACTCACCAGTAGGTCCTGGTAATACTTCTGCTTGTGCCATATCTTTGCGTGCTTGAGCTGCGTAGTAACGACAAAAATCAATAGCTTCACGTATTTCGCCGACACAGTTTTTAAGAGTTTTTCCTGCTTCTTTGATTGCTATAGTGTAAAATAATTCTTTATTTTCTTCTAATTTATCAGCAAATTTTTCTAAGCAAGCGGCACGAATATTAACATCAGTTTTGTTCCATTTGATTTGTGCTCTATAGGCACTTTCTACAGCACGATTAGCATCGTCAGCTGTCGCTTGATGAATTACACCAACTTTTTCGCTTAAATTTGCTGGGTTATATTTAATTTTTGGATCATTTGATAATACTTTTTTACCATCTATTATTGAATGGCCAATGAAACTGTCAGAATTATCTTTCAAGATTTTATTTAAATCTAACTCTAATTTTTCTCGAACATTATTGTTGCTTAAATCAACTCCCATGCTATTTTTCCTATCTTTAAATAAATTTTCTGGTAATCTTATTTGGTTGTTTGGTGTTAATTTTTGACTTAACACTTTTTCATAAGGGCTTTCAACTAATTTTGATACGGGAACATTTTCGTCTATTAATTTATTTACAAAAGACGAATTTGCTCCGTTTTCTAATAATCTTCTTACTAAATACGCTAGTAAATGCTCATAGCCACCTACTGGTGCATAAATTCGGCAATGAATATTAGGATTATTATTTTTATTAATTATCTGCTTGTATAAAGCATCACCCATACCATGTAAGCGTTGGAATTCAAAATCATAATAATTTAAACTTTTTGCTAACTCTAAAATTGCAGCTACTGTATATGCATTGTGAGTGGCAAATTGCGGATAAAATACATCAGTGTTTTGTAATATTTTATGAGCACAAGCCATATATGAAACATCGGTTGCAGCTTTACGAGTGAATAATGGAAAATCTTTTAATCCTTCAACTTGTGAAATTTTAATTTCAGCATCCCAGTAAGCGCCTTTAACTAAACGCAGCATAAATCGACGATTAGATTTGCGTGCAAGATCAGCTAGAAAATCGATCACATAAAAAGAACGTTTTGAATAGGATTGTAGTGCCAGACCCAAACCATTCCAGCCAGCTAGTTCTTGTTCATAAGATAAATCTTTTAATAATTCAAAAGATATTGTCAATCTATCGGTTTCTTCAGCATCGATAGTAAAACCAATATCTGCATTTTTAGCCATTAAAGCTAGTTCTTTTAAACGAGGATATAATTTTTCTTTTACGCGTTTAAACTGAGAATATTCATAACGCGGATCAAGAGCCGATAATTTAATAGAAATTCCAGGGTTTTCATTTGGATCAGATTTGTTAGCGATTTTGGCTAATTCAATAATCGCATTTTTATATGCATTGTAATAATATTCAGCATCGGCATCAGTGCGCGCGGCTTCACCGAGCATATCATAAGAATAAGTATAACCCTCCGCTTCACATTTTTTAGCGCGTTCAAAAGCTTCCTTAATATCAGTTCCAAGTACAAATTCGCGACCTAAAATTTTCATAGCAGTTTTAACTGCTTGGCGGATGATTGGATCACTAGTCTTTGAGCGTAGGCTTTTTACTGCTTTGCTCATATTGTTATCAGAATATGTTCCGAGTTTTACAACCTTACCTGTTAGCATTAGGCCCCAGGTTGCAGCATTTACAAATAATGAAGAGCTTTTACCAGAATGTTCTCCCCATTTAGCACCACCAATTTTATCTTCAATGAGAGCATCGCGGGTTTTTTTGTCTGGAATACGAAGTAGGGCTTCAGCTAGGCACATTAAGGCCACTCCTTCGTTAGTATCTAGGCCGTATTCTAATAAAAATGCATCAAGACTACCTTTACCGATATGCTTACTGCGTACTTTTGCTACAAGTTCAGCAGCACATTTTTCGATAGCTAACTGATTTTTTTGATAAAAATCGGTGTGATCGATTAAAGTCTGTAAGGCATCGCCTTCTGGTATTCTATAATAATCATCTAACTTGTTGATTTCACTGCTGTGTAGTTGATTATTAAAAATTTCAAAATCTCTCATATAGCTCTCGTTTTATTATATTTTATCGGCTGCTTTTTTATTTTTTCAAACCTGATATGTTAGCTAATTTATTAGAGATTTGCTAGTGTAAATAGACTATAATTTATTCTATGAAACTAGACCTAACTTCTTTTAAAAAAGCTATATCTTCACTAAAAGCTGCTCTCGATGAGCATGGTAGGCAACATAATGATTTTTTGAGAGATTCGTGTATTCAGCGTTTTGAATATACTTATGAACTCGCATGGAAAATGTTAAAGCGCTATTTAGAAATGAATGAACCCACAAGTGAACTTATTGATTCTTTAAATTTTTCCGATCTTATTCGTCGTGGTAACGAGAAAGGTTTATTGTTAAATGATTGGTCAAAATGGAGAATTTATCGAGAGGCGCGTAATAAAACTAGTCATACTTATGATGAAAAAGTAGCTGATGATGTTTTTTTTGTAATTCCAGATTTTATGCAAGAGGCTGAATTTTTATATGAAAAAATTAGTGCTTGCTGATAAAGAGCTATTAGAAGTAAAAAAAATTTTAAAAGATAATATACCTAATAACTCTAAAGTTTATGCTTTTGGTTCTAGGGTAACTGGTGATGTAAAAAAATACTCTGATTTAGATTTAGCTCTAGATTTTGACAGAAAAATAAGCCTAGAAGAATTTGCCGATTTGCGCGAAAAATTTTCAGAATCTAATTTGATTTTCAGTGTGGATCTTGTTGATTTAAATAATATAAATTTTGATTTTAAAAATCTTATCTTAAATAGCGGTACCGAAATAGTATATAATTAACCTATTATATTAATAATTTAGCAAGGGATAGGGATATGTTTGCAGATATTATAATAGGTTTAGCTGAAGACTACCTTACAATGTATAGAGAATATAGTATCAATGAAGATTCTAAATGGTGGTTAGTATATCGAGACAAAAAATTTTCTGCAGATCGAAGAAAGGAATTTGAAACATTTTTTTCTGATTTAGAAGATATCAAAAAAAAAGATGATTTATGTGATAAAGATATAAAAAATCGCATGATTGATGTTGTCCGTAGTTTTAATGATCAAGTTTTAATATCAAAAGATGATGCTTCACTAAAAGGTAAGGATGGTTATGTTATTGGTGATGGTAAATTGCCTAAATTTATTAGTCGTCTAAATTTACACATAGAAGAAGTCTATGATCTGTTTAGTGAACATCAATTAATTGATATTGGACAACAATTAAAAAATGATGCTGTTTGCATATTAAAAAAAGAAATGTGCTTATTCATTGCTCGAATGAACATAGAAGATAAGGTCTCACGCGGTGGAATGTTCAAGCAAATGAAGCAATGGTTTGAGAGTGAACTTCTTAGAAGTAATAAAAGAATGTTAGCAAAAAATATATGTACTAATGTTTCAAGTGACTATCCTCGCGAGACTTACCAATACGATTCTCAAATTTTGCAGCAGATAGATGGTTGTGAAAAAGAACACATAAATCTCTTAACATCTAATGGTTATCGTGTGGAATTTAAATTAGGGGTGATGGTTGTATTTCGTTTGAGTTTTTTTGGTTTTAGAGTTGAACATTCTCCAGGAGTATTTGGAATATATTTAACGCAAGCTCGTGAACAAATAGAAGAGCTTAAAAAGAAACATGAATTATTAAGATCTACAGCATTAAGACCTACTTCATCAGACTTATTTTATAGTGGGGCATCAGCTGCCGCAGCAGCTTCGTCGCCATCTGAATCTCCTCGTGATACAATATTAGCCTGCGAAGCGGATCGTCTTTTAGATGCACGCATTCGAAGAGAAAAAGATTCCAAAAGTCTAGGCAATTAAAAATAAAAATTTTATGAAAATTAAAAATCGTTTTGCTCCAAGCCCAACGGGCTATTTACACATTGGCGTAGTTAGAACTGCATTATTTAACTGGTTGTTTGCTAAAAAGCATGGCGGAGAATTTGTTCTGCGCATTGAAGATACAGACCAAGAAAGATCAACAGAAGAAGCGGTGCAAGTTATTTTTGATGGCCTTAAGTGGCTTGGTCTTGATTATGATGGCGATGCCATTTTTCAAATGCAGCGTGTAGATCGTTATAAAGAAGTAATTGAAAATCTATTAGCTGAAGATAAAGCTTATAAATGTTATTG
>CAYGUI010000060.1:0-7517 GCA_964353115.1 uncultured Gammaproteobacteria bacterium | reverse complement strand
CAAAACGTTTGGCTAAATAATTTATCTTATTACTTTTATCTTTATAAATATCTAATTCTTTATTAGTTAAAATCCGCGCAGCAAATTTATCACCGTGCTTTTCTAATAATTCACTAATTCGTGATATTTCAACGATGTCAGTTCCAATACCGTAGATCATTGTTGTGCCTCCCAAATTACTGTTTCACGAGTAATTAATTTTTTATTATCTAAATAATAGTTTATTGCTGATTTTAGTAATTTTTTAGTTTGAGGGTAAAAAACCCCCGCGGCTTCGCCGCTGCCCCCTTTAATAAGGGGGCTATTATCCCCCCTTTCGTAAAGGGGGGAAAGCGCGTTAGCGCCGGGGGGTTTTTCCCTTTCGTAAAGGGGGTATTTATCAAATTTTCCAAGATCTATAAAAACACTACCCAAATAACAATTCTTATGCGAGCATTCTGTATTCTCACAAATACATGGCCCACGATTAAAATCATAAAAATAATATTTATTATTTTCTATTGGTCGCCCAGTAGTAAATTCAGTTTCAAGCTGCAAGCCGAAACCAAGGGATTTTAGTAAATTTAGTTCGAATTTGCGAAGAACAGCATCCATAGCATCCCCAGCGCTACGCGCTGTCCCCTTCAGAGAAGGGGAACGTCCCCCTTTTTCAAAGGGGGCAGCCGCACGAAGTGCGGCGGGGGATTCCAACCGCCCCAAAAATTCTCCATAACTCTTAAACAAAAATTCATGATCAAGCTTATTAGCGCGCGCTAATTTACTTAAAACCTCATTGGCATACATTGCATAAATTAGTTTATCTTGAGAAATTCCAATATGATAATTAAGACAATCATGACTTGCGACAATCTTTAAATCTCTTTTACCAGCCAAATTGACATGCAGTAGTCTAAAAGGCTGCAAATTTTGTTTTAATTTAGATTTTTTGGTTTTTACGCCTTTGGCAATAGCACGAATGATGCCATGATCTTCGAATAAATAATCAACAAAGGCGCTAGTTTCACGGTAAGCTTTTATGTGGATGATATAGGCATTACCCGTTATCATAACCTAAACTTTTAAGTGCACGTTTATCATCGTACCAACCAGACTTTACTTTGACCCAAGTTTGCAAAAATATTTTAACGCCAAATTCTTTTTCAAGTTCTTTACGTGAACGCATTCCGATATCACGTAATTTTTCGCCATCACTACCAACAATAATTTTTTTGTGATTTCTATTTGGCACCCAAATGATCGCATCAATATCAAGAATATCTTCTTTTTTAGTAGTTTTACGCATTTTGAACTTATCAATTTGCACCGCCAAATCGTAAGGCAACTCGCCACCTAAAGCCATTATTAATTTTTGACGAATAATTTCTGCAGTAATAAATTTTTGGCTTTGATCTGTTGATTGATCTTCATCAAAATAGAAAAAATCAGTATCTGGCAAATATTTTTCTACGCATGTTTCAAATTTCTCAATGTTTTTATCGCGTAAAGCAGAAATAGGAATAATGTCGTTGAAATCATGCTTTTCTTTAAGTTTTTCAATTTCAGGAAGTAATTCGTCTTTAGTGTTAACTAAATCTATTTTATTAATAACTAAAATAACTGGAATATTTGGTTTAGCTTTTTTAATATTTTTTAATGCCAACTCATCATTTTCAAGCCACTTTGTACCAGCCACGACAAAAACAATAATATCAACATCATATATTGCATTAATAGCTTCTTTATTTAAAAATTTATTTATTTGTTTTGGACTTTTTTCGTGAATACCTGGTGTATCAACATAAACAAATTGAGTATTGTCGACAGTTTTAATACCGCGAATATTATTACGTGTAGTTTGTGGCTTACGCGTAGTAATACTAATTCTTTTACCAATTAATTTATTAAGCAATGTTGATTTTCCAACATTAGGTCGACCAATTATTGCGATAAATCCGCATTTTTTTGAATTATTATTATTTTTCATTTTTTATTATGTTTAAAATTTTCTCTGCAGCCTGCTGCTCTGCTTTTTTAATACTAGCACCCGAAGTTTCAAGTTTTATATCCAAACTTCTCACAATGCAACGAACTATAAATACAGGATGCCCCTCTTGTTCTTGAGTATCAATTAAAATATATTCAGGCAAAGCTAAATTTCTTTTTTGTAAATACTCTTGTAATAAGGACTTAGGATCTTTTAATGATTCCTCGTCCCATTTCAAATCATCTATTTTATCGCTATACCAAGTAAGAACTAACTCACGGCAAGTATAAAAGTCACTATCCATATAGATAGCACCAATAATTGCTTCTAGCGTATTTTCAATTACTGAGTCACGATTAACCCCACCACTTTTTAATTCTCCTGGTCCTAATCGCACAAATTCATTTAATTTCAATTCACGCCCAACTTCAGCCATTGCTTCTTTACGAATTAGGGATGATCTTAAGCGTGTTAAGCGCCCTTCATCAATAGAGCTAAATTTTCTAAATAATTTATCAGCAATTATAAAATTAACTACACCATCACCTAAAAACTCTAAACGTTCATTGTGATCTTCTCCCTCAACACTACGATGTGTTAAAGAAGTTATGAGTAATTTTTTATCATTAAATTTATATCCTAAAATTTTCTCTAATTTTTCAAAATTTATTTTAGCCACTCTTGCCACTATCTACTTTTAATATTGCTAAAAATGCTTCTTGCGGAATTTCCACATTACCCACACGCTTCATGCGCTTTTTACCTGCTTTTTGCTTTTCAAGTAACTTTCTTTTACGTGAAATATCACCTCCATAACATTTAGCAGTAACGTTTTTACGCAAAGCCTTTACAGTTTGCCGTGCAATAATTTGATTACCGATAGCCGCTTGAATAGCAACATCAAACATTTGGCGCGGAATAATTTCTTTTAAACGATCAGTTAAATCACGACCACGTGATTGAGAATTATCTTTATGTACTATTAAAGCTAAGGCATCAACTTTATCGCCATTAATTAACACATCAAGCTTAACTAATTTAGCTGCTTGAAAACGTAAAAAACTATAATCTAATGATGCATAACCACGACTTACAGATTTTAAGCGATCAAAAAAGTCTAATACTACCTCTGCCATTGGAATTTCATAGCTTAAAGAAACTTGATTTCCTAAATAAACCATTTTTGTTTGTACACCACGGCGCTCAACGCATAAAGTAATAACAGCACCAACGTAATCCTGTGGCACTAAAATATTAACTAATACGATAGGCTCGCGCATTTCGCTAATATTATTTAATGGTGGTAATTTCGCCGGGCTATCAATATATACAATCGCATTATCATTTTGTACAACCTCATAAACTACTGTTGGTGCAGTAGTTATTAAATTTAAGTCATATTCTCGCTCTAAACGCTCTTGAATGATTTCCATATGCAGCATACCAAGGAAGCCGCAACGAAAACCAAAGCCTAAAGCATGAGAATTTTCTGGTTCATAAAATAATGCTGAATCGTTTAAGCTTAACTTTGCTAAAGCATCACGAAAATCTTCATATTCATCTGAATCAACTGGAAATAATCCGGCATAAACCTGTGGTTTTATTTTTTTAAAACCTGGAAGAGGTTTTTCAGCACCATGCTTTGCCAAGGTTAAAGTATCACCTACTGGAGCACCTTCAATTTCTTTAATACCGGCAATAATAAACCCTACCTGACCAGAGCGTAGCTCTTCTGTGTCATGACGCTTAGGTGTGAAAAATCCGATATGCTCAACAGGATAAATTTTGCCCGTAGACATTACTTTAATTTTATCTTTATTAGTTAAAACACCTTCTTTAATTCTAACTAAAGATACTACTCCCAAGTAACTATCAAACCAAGAATCGATAATTAATGCTCTAAGCGGTAAATCATCGGCCTCTACTGGAGCTGGAATTGCTGTTACTATTTTTTCTAATAATTCATCAATTCCTTGACCTGTTTTACCACTTACTTCTAAAGCATCTTGTGCTTCAATTCCTATAATATTTTCAATTTCTTGTTTAACGCGAGCAGGATCTGCTTGTGGCAAATCAATTTTATTTAATACTGGAACTACTTCAAGATTTTGCTCTAATGCCGTATAGCAATTGGCTAATGTTTGTGCTTCTACGCCCTGTGCAGCATCTACTATTAATAATGCACCTTCACATGCTGATAGTGAACGAGACACTTCATAGGCAAAATCCACATGCCCTGGAGTATCAATAAAATTTAATTGATATTGTTGTCCATCGCGCGCCTTATAATTTAATGTTACGCTTTGCGCTTTAATTGTAATGCCACGTTCACGCTCAATATCCATTGAATCAAGAACTTGGGATTCCATTTCACGCTCAGATAAACCGCCGCAAGTTTGGATAAGACGATCAGAGATGGTTGATTTACCGTGATCAATATGGGCAATTATGGAGAAATTTCGTATATTTTTCATGCGCGTATTATACCTGAAAAACTCCTGTTATAATAAGAGCTTTATAACTAAAACTAAATAGATATTTAACGAATTATGACCGAACAAAATTTTAGAATAGTACACGACAGTATGGGTGAAATGAGAGTTCCTGAGTCTGCTCTTTATGGTGCAACAACTGCTCGTGCAATTGAAAACTTTCCTATTAGTACTTTAAGAAAACCTCGCAATCTAATTCGTGCTTTAGCGCTTATTAAGCAGGCTGCTGCTAAAATTAACTATGACTTGGGGCTTTTAGATAAAGAGAAGTCTATGGCTATACAACAAGCAGCAGAAATAGTAGCAAAAGGTGGTTATGACGATCATTTCCCAGTAGATATTTTTCAAACTGGCTCTGGTACTAGCAGTAATATGAATGCCAATGAAGTGATTGCTGAATTAGCGACACGCAACAGCGGCGTAGCAATTCACCCTAACGATGATGTAAACATGGGGCAAAGCAGTAATGACACTTTTCCAACTGCGATTGCCGTTGCAAGCTGTTTGTTATTACACGAAGAATTATTACCAGCACTAGAAAACTTAAAAAATATTATTAATACAAAATCTAGTGAGCTCAAAAATATTGTAAAAACTGGTCGCACTCATCTGATGGACGCAATGCCAATTACTTTTGGCCAAGAGTTATCTGGCTGGGAAATGCAAATTAGTCAAAGCATAGACCGCATCAATGATTCAATCAAAAGATTATATCCACTAGCACAAGGTGGAACTGCTATTGGGACCGGTACTAACGCTCATCCAAAATTTGGCGCTCAAGTTGCCAAAGAGCTTAAAAATTTAACAGATATTCCATTTGTTACAGCGGAAAATTATTTTGAAAAAATTGCAACTCAAGATGCTGTTGTAGAATTATCTGGTCAAATTAAAACTCTCGCTGTAAGTTTGATGAAAATTGCTAATGATTTACGTTGGATGAACAGTGGACCTTTGACTGGATTAGCAGAAATAGAGCTTAAGGCTTTACAGCCTGGTAGCAGCATTATGCCTGGAAAAATAAATCCTGTAATTCCAGAAGCAGTATGCATGGTTGCAGCACAAATTATTGGCAATGATCTTGCAGTTACTGTTGGCGGACAAGCTGGTAACTTTGAACTTAATGTTATGCTGCCAATCATCGCACACAATATTTTACAAAGCATTGAAATAGCGGCTAATGCTTGTACAGCTCTTGGTGATAAAGCAATTAAAGATTTTATTGTGAATACTGATCATATTAACGAAAAATTATCTCTTAATCCTATTTTGATTACAGCACTAAATCCAATAATTGGTTATGAGCTTGGCGCAAAAATTGCCAAAACAGCTTATAAAGAACGACGCCCTGTAATTGATGTAGCCCTTGATATGACTGACTTATCTCGCAAAGAACTGGAAAAATTGTTAGATCCTGCTAAATTGACAGAAGGGGGTATTGGGTAAAAACAAATTTTTATGGAAAAAAAAGAAATATTTGCACTTGCATTACTTTTTATATTAGTAATGATATCAGGATTTTTTTCTGCTAGCGAAACTGGAATGATGGCCTCTAATCGCTATCGTCTGAAACACTTAGCAAAAGAAAATAAAAAAGCCAAACGTGCTTTAAAATTATTAAAAAGACCTGATACTTTATTAGGTGTCATCTTAATAGGGAATACTTTTGCAAATATTTTAGCCTCTAGTATTGCCACTGTATTTACTATTAATATCTTTGGCAATAATGAAACTACTATTTTTATTTCTACTATAATTTTAACTTTAATAATTTTAATTTTTTCAGAATCTACTCCGAAAACCTTTGCAGCATTATATCCAGAAAAAGTAGCATTGGGATTTTCTGGAATCTTAAGCTTTTTACAAAAAATTATGTACCCTTTTGTAGCATTATTAGCAGCAACTGGTAATTTTGTATTATTAATTTTAGGGCTTAAATCTAGAAAAGTTAGCCAAGAAAAAGCTTTATCGCATGATGAATTAGTAACTTTAGTCGAAGAAACCGATATTATAATGCGACCTGCGCATAAAGAAATGCTGGTTCAATTATTAGATTTAAAGAAAATGACAGTCGAAGATATCATGATTCATCGCGCCGACATAGTTGGAATTGATCTTGCTGAATCGTGGGAAGAAATAAAAGATCAATTGTCTTACAGTCAACATACCAAGCTGCCAATATACAAAGAAGATATAAATGACGTAATTGGAGTTATACACATAAAAAGAATAATGCGTAACTTATTGCGCGGGAAATTAAACAAAGACAATATTACCGAATATATGCAGCCCTGCTTCTTTGTTCCAGAAAATAGCTCTTTATTTGAATTATTAACGAACTTTCAAAAAAATAAAGAAAGATTGGGGTTAGTTGTCGACGAATATGGAGATTTAAAAGGCTTAGTAACTTTGGAAGATATTTTAGAAGAAATCGTTGGGCAATTTACCACAACTACAGAGCATGCCTATAAAAATATAATTTTTATTGAAAATGATGAATATTTAATAGATGGTAGCACGACTATAAGAGAATTAAATCGCGAATTAAAATTAAATTTTCCAGAAGATGGACCAAAAACATTAAGTGGATTAATAATAGAATATCTGGAAACTATACCTCAAAGTAAAACATCATTGAAACTTAATGGTTACGCTATAGAGATAGTTAAAGTAGAAGAAAATATAATAAAAACCTTAAAACTTACTATCCACCAACAGGACGAAATGAAGTAGGCGAAAATCTTCTAATAGGAGACGGTGGAATATCTTCTACCGTCCTAGTTTTTCTTGCAGTATCATCTTTATTAGGAACTTGGGGTTGTGTTATCGAAAAAAATGATACTCCTGCTGAGCCCATAAATTTAGGTAAAATACCCCCAGCCTGTTTAGGATTTTGCTGTTCACTATCAGAGATAGTAAAAGTTATACCTCTTGTTGCTGAATCAATATCAAACACACCATCAAAAACTACTTGAGAAAAATCAGCCTTCGTAGCTGTAACTTTACAAAAATATAAATTACTTAATACACAAGGAGATTTAAATTGAGCATGAGATATATTACTA
>CAYGUI010000059.1:0-7744 GCA_964353115.1 uncultured Gammaproteobacteria bacterium | reverse complement strand
ACGCGGGAATGACGAAAAGTGCGGGAATGACGAAAAACGCGGGAATGACGAAAAACGCGGGAATGACAGAAACAGATGCTTTTCTCAAAAATAAAATTCGTCACTGGTTAACCTCGCAAAACATCCCGTTACCAAGCCGTAAAAAACAAGAAGAAATTATTAGCTCGGTTTTAAACTCACGACAAGATAGCAAGGCAGTTGTCGCCTGGGATAAGTATGAGATTCGCAGGTATCGCGGCAATTTGTATCTTTTAAAGCCACAAAATATAGATAAAGAAGAATTGGCCAAATTTGAGGCTAGATATAAGGTAGGTGATAAATTATATATAGCAATTTTAGGTAAATATTTGTATTTAGATCCTGCAGATTATCCGCAATATATAAATCAAGAGCTTATAGTCAGATTTCGCCGTGAAGGAGATAAATTAAAGAAAAAATTTCAAGATCTTGGTATTCCACCATGGGAGCGAGATACTACCCCTTTGATTTTATTAGATAATGAAATTATTGCGATTTTCACAAGTACAACACAGTTTGACATTTAACTAAATATCGGTTATTATAACACCCAAGTAAGTTAAACATTAGTGAAAACATATGCTTCCTATTTATCCATCATTCATAAGCCCAAAAGCAAAGTACGATAAAAAAACTGTGATTATATTATCGGTTTTTGTTATAGCAGCTATAGGACTATTTTTAGCAGCATCTTTCTTACCACCACTTGCAGCAGCAATGATTGCTTTATCTTTTCTTATAACTCCAATCGCTGTAGGTCTTGGTTTTTTAATAAAATCATCGATAGCAAATAGACTAAAAAATAATAGAATAAAAGATAATCTCAAATTATCTAGAAATAAATTAGAATTAGCGATAGATAAATTAGAATCAGCTATAGATAAATTAGAATCTGTTAAACATAGATTAGATTCATCAGTAGATGATAAATTAAAATCACATAGAGATATATTAGAATCGTGTAAAAAGAGATTAGAATCAGTTGAAAAAAAATTAGGTTCAATATCACCAACAGGTCCAAAAACACACACTGCTGCAGCTGTAGCTACTGAAGGTTCTTCTAGCTCTCCTAGTTCTTCTTGGGGTGTTTCGATATGTGAAAATTTACGAGTATTTTCAAAAATGTTTACGTTTCCTACTCCATTTAGTTCTTGCTTTAGAAAAGGCGGTTAATTTCAATAATAACCTGATCTACTAGAATTTTTAATTCTGGTACTAATTTATGAACAGCAGCTTTATTGTTATCTTTGGCTGCTGTTTCTAAATTTATAGCCAAATCTGCAAGGGAGATTGCACCAACAGCTTTACTTGATGATTTTAATTTATGCGCATTGTTTTCAATGCTAATAAAATCATTATTCTTATGTGCAGCTAAAATATCTTGCAAAATATCCTGAGCTGATTTAGCGTATTTGCCTAAAATAAGTTTTTGTACATCAGGAGAATCACTGACATATTTTTTTAAAACATCAAAGTTTATTATCTTGCCCATTTTGCTAATTTATATTTTAATTCATCCATTTCAACTGGTTTTATAAGATAGTCATCCATACCAGCATTTATAGCGTCACTAATATCTTCTTTGTATGCATTAGCTGTAAAAGCAATTATTGATATATGTTTATCTCTATCTTTTTCACTTTCTCTGATAAATTTTGTTACTTGATGACCATCTAATTTGGGAATATTGCAGTCTAATAAAATTAAGGCATAATCATTATTTTTCCATAATTCCAATCCAGCCTCACCATCTGCTGCTACATCTAAACCTATTCCCAAAAATTCAAATTGTTGTTTTACTATTTCTTGGTTAACAGGATTATCTTCTATTAATAGTATTTTTTTATCTATATTTAATTCTATATTTTTTTCTTCATGATCTGATATTCGTGATTGAACTTGAGATTTATATCCATGTGGAAATTTTAGCCAAAATGTTGTGCCCATATTTTCATGGCTTTCTATATGTAGCTCACCATCTTGTAGCTCTACTAATTTTTTTGTAATAGTTAATCCGATTCCCGCGCCTTCTATTTTAGTATTTTCAGCACCAAGGCGTGCAAATGGTTGAAATAATAATTCTTGTTTATCTGGGGAAATTCCATATCCAGTATCTTTGACGCCAAATAAATGATTATCTTTTGTAACAATGGTTACTTCACCACCTGGTCTATTATATTTAATAGCATTAGATATTAAATTAATTATTATTTGTTTGAGTCTAATGTAATCAGCTAAAACAATTATGTTTGTGAAATCATGTGGGTCAATATTTAATGTAATATTGTATGCTTTAGCTGTATTTTTTAATATGTATACGCAATCATCTAAAACATCGCTCAACATAATTGATTCTAAAGTAAACTTCATTTTTCCAGATTCTATTTTAGATAAATCTAAAATGTCACTGATTAACTCTAATAAATGTTTACTTGATTGAGTAATTATTTGGCTTTGATTAATTATTTTATCTGGAAGGTTGGGAGTGCTTTTAATAAGCTCGGCATAGCCAACTATTGCGTTAAGAGGTGTTCGAATCTCATGGCTCATGCTAGATAAAAATAAAGACTTTGCTCTATTAGCTTTCTCGGCAATTTTTTTAGCTAAAAGAAAAGATTCTGATAAATATGCGATTATGCCAAATAGAATAAAAAATATTAATCCAGTTATAAAAATTGCATTTGGTGTCCATAAATTTATATCATCGATAGTTTGTTCGGATGGCCACACTGTTAAATCAAATAAATTAGCGGTTGAATCTTTAACTGTTGTTTTTTGGGACCACCTAGATTGATTCTTATAATTAATATTATTTTTAGATTTATAGATAATTTTATTATTTTTTCTAAGCTCTACTTGCCAATAGTCTGTAATTAATGTTGGAAGTAAGTTGGTATTAGAATCGTTTATATTAATATTATCCAAAGATAAATCTTGAGAGATATATTCAATAGCTTTATTTATGCTAAATGACAAATTTTTTTCTATATGTATAGTTAATATCTGCCAAACTATTCCCATCAAAATTACTCCTGTAATAATTATGGTAGATGGTAATAATAGGGAATTACGCTTAGTTTTAATGTTCATACAGTGTTAAAAAAGGATATTAATATTTTTATACTATAATATTAGTATATGACTACTAACTATACAAAATTAGTGGCATTAATCATCGATGATGATGAAATGATGCTTGATCTAGCAAAAATAACATTAAATAATTTAGGTATTAATAATATTTATACTGCTAAACAAGGTCATGATGCCTTAAATATCTTAGATAGCGATAAAAATATTAATTTTATATTATGCGACTTAAATATGCCGCAAATGGATGGTATAGAGTTTTTGCGTCACTTAGCAGATAGAAAGTTTTTAGGACAAATTATTCTTTTTAGTGGTGAAGATTTAAGAGTACTTAAAACAGCAGAGATAATAGCAAATCAGCATAATTTAAAAATATTAGGCGCAATAGAAAAGCCGATTGATATAAATAAATTAAAAAAAATATTTGAAAGCCCTGAAAATTTAAAATCAGAAGCTTCTTTTAAAAATAATAAAAATATATTTTCTCCGCAAATAAGTGATTTAGAGCGGGCAATATTAAAAGATGAAATAATTTTATATTATCAGCCAAAAGTGTCAGTTAAAACTAAAAAAATTGTTGGTTTTGAAGCTTTAGCGCGCTGGGATCATCCCAAATATGGAGTTTTAGGTCCAGAGGTTTTTATTAAGTTAGCAGAAAAAAATAATTTAATAGATAAAATCACCAGAAAATTAATTATTAAAGCTTTTAAAAATTATAAAAATTTAGAGTTAAATAAATTACCACTAACTTTATCGATTAATTTATCGCCAGATAGTTTAGATAAGTTAGATTTGCCAAATTTTATTATAGAATTTGCTGAAAAATTTGATATTTCTCCTAATAATATAATGTTTGAAATTACTGAATCAAAACTAATAAAGAATTTAGCAAGTGCGCTCGAGATTATTTTACGTTTAAGTTTAAATAATTTTCGTTTTTCAATCGATGATTTTGGTACTGGATATTCCTCAATGAAACAATTGGAGCAAATTCCTTTTTCTGAGCTAAAAATTGATCGCGCTTTTGTTCATAATATTGGGGACATTCCAAAAGCTTGTGCTATTTTAGAATCAAGCGTTGATTTGGCAAAAAAAATGGAAATTGAGTCAGTAGCAGAAGGGGTTGAAACTCAGCAAGATTGGGATTTGATTGAGAAAGCTGGCTGTGATGTTGTGCAAGGTTTTTTTGTGAGCCTCCCTTTGCCATACGAAGACGTTAAATCTTGGATGCAGCAATGGCAAGAGAATAACAATTCTCCATTAACATAGCGACAGTCATTGGGCCTACGCCACCAGGAACTGGGGTAATCATACTGGCAATATCTTTAATATTATCGAAATCAACGTCTCCAACTATTTTGCCATCATCAAGGCGATTAATCCCAATATCAAAAATTATGGCGTCTTTTTTAATATGATCTTTTTTAATTAATTTTGGCACGCCAGCAGCAGAAATAATAATATCGGCATTTTTAGTAACATTATTTAAATCACAAGTTTTTGAATTGCAAATAGTAACAGTAGCATTTGCCATCATTAGCTCTAGTGCCATCGGAGTTCCGACTATGACCGAGCTACCAATAATTACAATATTTTTACCACAGACATCTATTTTATAGTGCTCAATTAATTTCATCACTCCTTTTGGGGTGCAAGGATGAATTAGAGGATTTTTTGCAGCCAAACGTCCTAAATTATACGGGTGAAAGCCATCAACATCTTTGCTTGGCAAAATAGCATCGATAATTTTATTTTTATCGATATGCTGAGGAAGTGGAAGTTGGACTAAAATGCCAGTTGTAGTTGGATCTAAATTTAATTTTTTTATTAAATCTAAAAGTCCGTGCTCAGTAGTATTTTCAGGCAATATATGCTCTTCTGATAAAATTCCAACTTTTTCGCAAGCAATGATTTTATTTTTAACGTAAACTTGAGAGGCTGAATTGTTGCCAACCAAAACAGCGGCAAGTTTTGGCGTAGCCAAGCTGTTATTTTTAAGATCTTTTATTTTAAGAGCTAGATCATCTAAAATAATTTGAGATACTTTTTTGCCGTCGATTATCATGATTAAATTATAGCACCTACCGTAAACATATGAATATTATAGAACGAAAAATACCCGAGACTAAGCATGAACTGAATGATTTGCATCCCGTCATTCAAAAAATCTTTCTAACCCGTGGAATTAGTAAAAAACATGAGCTTGAGCAAGAATTAAACCATCTTTTACCATATGATCAGTTGCTTAACATTGGTAAATCATCAGAAATTTTATATAACGCATTAATAAATAATAAAAAAATAGTTATTATCGGTGATTTTGATGCCGATGGCGCAACGAGTACAAGCTTGGCGGTTTCTGCCCTAAAACAGTTAAAGGCTAATATAAATTATTTAGTGCCCAATCGTTTTGAATATGGTTATGGCTTAACGCCCGAGATAGTTGACTTAGCTTGTGAAAAATTTTCACCAGATTTAATAATAACTGTTGATAATGGGATTGCGAGCGTTGCCGGGGTTGAGCGCGCTAATGAATTAAATATTGATGTTTTAATAACTGATCACCATTTGCCAGGTGAAAAACTTCCCGATGCTGTTTGTATAGTTAATCCAAATCAACCAGATGATAAATTTCCCAGTAAAAACTTAGCTGGTGTTGGGGTGATTTTTTATGTCTTATTATCTTTGCGTGCATATTTGCGCAGCAAAGAATATTTTAGCGATGATATCCCGGATATTAATATGGCGCAATTTTTAGATTTGGTCGCGCTTGGCACGGTCGCTGATTTAGTGCCGCTTGATTATAATAATCGGATTTTAGTTTCACAGGGAATAAAAAGAATTAAAGCTAATAAATGTCGTAATGGAATAAAAGCTTTGTTTCAAGTAGCAAAGCGCGATATTAAAAAAATTACTGCTGGTGATTTAGGCTTTGCTATTGGACCGCGCCTTAATGCTGCTGGGCGTATTGAAGATATGTCAATCGGGATTGAATGCTTATTGTCTGATAATTTGTTAACGGCAACTAAGATTGCTAGTGAATTAAATTATCTTAATAATAAACGCCGTAGTATTGAAAATGATATGAAGAAAGAGGCTTTGGTTTTAGCTGAAGAGGTTATTAAGGAACTTATTCCTCCTGTAGCAAGACAAAACCCCTCTGTCGCCTTCGGCGACATCTCCCCTTTACAAAAGGGGAGAATATCACCCCCTTTTGTAAAGGGGGACGCTCCGAAGGAGCAGGGGGTTTTTATACCCCACGCCTTTTGCCTCTATAAACCAAATTGGCATCAAGGGGTAATCGGAATCGTCGCATCACGCATTAAAGAGCTATACAACCGCCCAACAATAATTTTTGCTGATGATAATGACGAATATATAAAAGGCTCTTGCCGCTCAATAGAAGGCTTACATATAAAAGATGCTCTAGACTTAGTTGCGAGAAATAATCCTGGTTTACTTCCAAAATTTGGTGGTCATGCAATGGCCGCGGGATTAAGTATTAAACGAGATGACTTTGCTAAGTTTCATCAAGAATTTGTTAATGTGGTTGAAAGCTTAGTATCAGAAGATATTTTAGAAAATAAAACTATTACTGATGGAGTATTACAACATTATGATCTAAATTTAGACTTCGCTAAGTTACTAGAAAGATACGGCCCATGGGGGCAAAAATTCCCAGAGCCACTTTTTTATGGCGATTTTTTTATTAGCGATATAGTTATCATTGCTGAAAAGCATTTAAAATTTATGCTAACTGATCTAACGCAATCAACTTGTATTAAAGCGATGTATTTTAATGGCGCTGAAAATATAAAAAATTATCAAAAAGATAAAATTGCTACAGTGGTTTATAAATTAAATGTTAATGAGTTTAATAATTTAGAAGAGTTGGTTTTTATTATTGATAGTATAGAGGTTAGTTAGTGTTATATGAAAACAAAAAACTTAATATTACGTGAATTAAAAATACAAGATGCTGCGCGCGTAGCAGAGTTAATTACGCATGATATAGCATATCCCACCGAAAATATTCCTTATCCATACGACAAATCAGATGCCGAAAAATGGATTAACGATAACGCTCCCAATACTTTTGCGGTAATTTTAAAAGAAACCAATGAGCTTATTGGCGCTTGTGAGCTAGAGCTTGATAGCGCTTATTTGGAATATCGTATTGGAAAGATGGGAGCATGGCTTGGGGAAGATTATTGGGGTAGGGGATTTGCAACAGAAGTTTGTGCCAAATTAGTTGAGTATGGATTTGAAGAATTAAAATTAAACCGTATTTTTGCAACTCATGTTGAAGGAAATAATGCGTCTGGAAAAATCTTACAAAAATTAGGTTTTACCTATGAAGGAGTTTTGCGCGGTGATGGAATTAATGTTTTTAACTTAGTTAATTCTGTCCAATACGGCATGACTAAAGATGATTATTTTAAACGTGATAATAAAATTACTTTTCGGTTTGCTATTGGTGATGATGCTAAATTTGCACCAGATAATAAAGAATTAGCAGAGTTTTGCCAGGGGAGAAAATTAAAAAATAATAAGAAGTTTTATGTCGCGCAATACGATGGTGTTGATAAAGGTATTTTAGAAATATCCTATAAAGATAATGAAAGAATAATAAAGC
>CAYGUI010000058.1:0-7826 GCA_964353115.1 uncultured Gammaproteobacteria bacterium | reverse complement strand
GGAGCCAGGCTCTTTCATTATGGTATAAAAAATATACCATTAAAAAAGTGCCTGACACCGAAATAAAAAAGGAACCTGGCTCCGTACTATTGACACGCACTAGATAGTTTGTTATTTTACATACTATTATCTTGTTTAACTATAACTATTTTAATAATAAGTATGAAAATCGAACATCTATCTTTTAAAAAGATCTTTAATTTTAAATCACAGTCGATCAGTCCTGCACCGTTTGCTGCTTCGATTATGAAGCTTGATATCTATGCATCTTTTTTATTAAAGCACCATGGCTCAGTTGCTAAGGCGTCTTTAATAAACTTTTTCGGGGGGTCTTTCCAACCTATTGTTGATATCGGTAATGATTTCAAAAAAACATTTACTAGATATAAGAGTTCAGCACATCTTTATAGAGATGTGTTTGTGTTATTTATAGGAATTAAAAATATTATGAAAGGATTGTCTTATGGTGTAATTTGCTTACCTTTTTTAATATATAGTATATTTCGGTTTGATGAATTATTTACTGGTCCTCAAGGGTGGCATGGTTTATCTCCTCGGGATAAATACCTATTGCGTTTATCGACTGCAGCAGCATGGTGTTTTAAAGGTCCAATGGAAATAGTAAGAGGGGGAATTCAAATTATATCTACACCTTTGACTTATCTTATTAGACTTCCATTGAGATATTTTTTAGGAAAAGGTAAGGATTATCCTGATGCAATTGATAATCCAGGAGTGCAACGAATTATTGCTGTACTTAATGATCCATCTCAGATTGCAAGACACGATGATCAAAGGTCTGCACTTGAGCACAAGTATATAAAATGTATGGCTGGTAATGAACAGCCAGCAGAGCGCTTATATAGTTTTATGAGAAGGAATCACTTTACTGACATAATAAGTCCTAGTGATTTTAAGGCAAATAGTAAAAAGTGTTCTTAATAATTTATTTAAGAACACTGTAATCTTGTTTGGATAACTTCTCTCAACCGCCCGAGTCTTATGTTCGGGCGCTAAATGTGCATATCTTAGCGTCATTTTAATATCTGCATGACCTAATAATGACGGAGCCATAACGGAGCAACCTGGCTCCGTACTGAGTATTACTTTGATAATAAAAATAAACGAGGTATAAAAAATGTCTAAGGTAAAATATGAACGTAGTAAACCACATGTAGATGTCGGTACTATAGGTAACGTAGATCACAAAAATGCAGTATTAACAGAAGTCGTAAGCGCGGTAATGGCGATGGATGCGGGAGGACGAGTTGATTTTGAAAATATTGATAAAGCTCCTGAAGAAATGGCTTGCATAACAAATAACAACATAATGGGGACAGGATCCTTTTATATCCACCAATATCGATTATTTAAGAAGTAAATTATGAATCCAAATAAGCAATTGCCAGCTATGGCAGCAGCAGAGACTGCAATTTTTGTTCCGGCATCTATAAGAACAAATACAACTGTTTATGATAGAAATGGTATGGCGCAGAAGGAATTTGTCACTATTGAATCTGGTTGGACATCTTTTGGTGCTATTTCAAAAATTTTAGCTAAAACTGATGACACCAGTAGAATTAGACATATTAGAACTGATGAAGCTCCAATTACTTTAAGGCAAATATTGGATTTGGCCAAACTTAAAGATCGTGAAATTGCAATTTTATACGATAATGAAGGGAAGCCACCAGCAGGAAGATATTCTTATACTCGTATTTGTTTGTACTCTAGTAGTGAGCGTAGTACATTGGTTGGTTCAGCTGCAAATAAAACTCAAGCTGCAGCTCATTTAGTTCTTCCTCCAGAATTAAGAGGAAGATACAGGTTTGTTGCTCACACTCATCCAACTTACGATCCTTATAAAGATCAAGTGAATCAAGATATCAGAGCAGCAAAAGGACATGTTGAAATGGCGGTTACTTATGCAGGTTTAATAATTTATTACAGTAATTCTGAAAGAATTCTTAATAGGTGTGATGGTGATATAATTTGTTCAAATTTAAAAGAAGAATTAAATCAAGAATATGCATTAACCTTAGATACACCAATTACTGAATCAGTAGTCAACAATCTTGATAACATAGTCAGACCAGTTCATGCTGAAATAGTTACTGAAGAAATTGACAATTGCCCATTATTTGGTAGTAGCTTTCAAATGTAACGTAGTCAGGATCCTTTTTTATCTACACCGCTATTTTTTTTCCGGAAGTAAAGATGAGTGATGACTGGTAATTAACCATTTATCACCATCCCAACGGTAAGTAAAAGTATATCTTCCGCTTAATTCCTCTCCAGTCTTTGCAAAAGTAAATGTGTAAAGGCCTGTGTCAATAGCAGTATTACAACTTATTTTTATTTTTCTAGAGTCAATTACACCTGACGGTTTATTTTTTAGAAAATGTATAAAATAATCTTCTTTTTCAGCAGCTGTTCTTCGTGGTTTGTTAGAGACAGTTGGCAATAAAACAGATTTTTCAGAATAGTTAGCTACCACCTTTTTGGGATCACCGGTTGCTAGTGAATTATTCCAACGATCAAATAGTTTAGCTATTTCTTGCTCTGATGTTTTTACACATTGCTTTTTATAAGTTCCATACATGTTACTAAATGGCAATATGCAAATTAAAAGTGTCGTAATTATCTTTATATTCATAATTTTTAGTATAGACTATTTAAAGCCACACCTAAGCTTCTACAATCAATTTCCCGCGATACATTCCCATCTGACAAGTAAACTCATATTCTCCTGGTGTATCAACTTTTATCTTAATTTCGTGTATCTTGTCGATCGGTAATTCGGCACTAATATCTAAATCTTTAAATACAACAATAGCAGAGCAGGGGGATTTGTCTTGGCGTAAAAAATCTAAATGTAAAGTTTGTCCAGCTTTGGCTTTAATAACGGCAGGCTCATAAATTCCATCATGTACTTTTATTTCAATACGATCCCCTGAAATGTCTGTTGCCTGATGTTTTTTAATTAAAAACCACCAAATAATTAAGCCAATTAGAACTAGGCCTGATAAATTTACAATAATAGTAAGCATTTTATTTCTCCTCAGCATTAAACCAACGAAGTCTGTTGGCATTAGTAACAACTGTAACTGATGATAATGCCATAGCGGCACCAGCAATCATTGGATTTAATAATAATCCAGTAAATGGATATAAAATTCCTGCTGCAATTGGAATTCCTATTCCATTGTAAAAAAATGCTCCAACAAGATTTTGTTTTATATTTGTCAAAGTAGCCCCAGAAATTGCAATAGCATTGGCAATGCCGTGTGACGGAGCCAGGCTCTTTCATTATGGTATAAAAAATATACCATTAAAAAAGTGCCTGACACCGAAAGACACCGAAAGACACCGAAAGAACACCGAAAGACCTTGAATAGATTAAGTGTATGACCTAGAATTTTACTATATTTGCAAATTATAAAATAAAATGTCATACATTCCTGATAATTCTTATGAAAAAGATAGAGTTCGTGAATTAATTTCAATGGGAATTCTTGATACAGAGGAAGAAAAAAACTCAATATTATAACTGAAATTGCTTCTAAAATTTTCAATGTACCATTTTGTTTAATAACTTTAATAGATGATAAGAGGCAGTGGTTCAAGGCTCATTGTGGTACAGAGATGACTGATTCTGGTAAAGAAATATTTTTTTGTACTTATGCTATCGAAAAAAATACTGATGAAGTATATATCATTGAAGATACTGCAGCTCAAAAGCCTCATAGTATAAACCCAATAGTAATTAATGAGCCTAATATTAGATTTTATGCTGGGGCTATATTGCGAAGTCCAAATAAATATCCATTAGGTACTCTGTGCATTCTTGATCAAAAACCTAGAAAAATAACGGAAAAGGAGCAAGATCTTCTTATTAAATTAGTTAAAATAGTTGAAATTGAATTAAATAAAAATTCTGCCTTGAAAAAAAATATCTACAAAGGTAAGAATGAAAATTTACAAACAAAAGAGTTTATTGATCCTATATTTATAGTCCCAACTGATAAGCTTGTTGGTAAATTTTTAGAAAATGAAATAGCCAATAATAATGAAGATAGTAATATATATATTGCTCTTATTAAAATAAAAGATTATATACATAGTTACAATCATAGCCAATATATTAATTTAATTAGAGAATTAGTAAATAATTTACAAAATAAAACACCTTTTCCATCCTTATATGGAATAATCGATGATCATACTTTAATAGTTGTGTTAAATACAAAAAAACAACAATTGTCAGAGAATCTGGTAGGGGAGTATATTCAAAATATTCATAAAAAATCACAATACTCTTTTATAACTAATGAAAAAATAAAACTTGTTGTGTCAGTTCTGAAAGTAGAAGATTTATATTCATCTATTAAGGAATATATTTATTTATTGCGGATAACGCATGATAAAAACAGATCATCTAAAGAAAATATATTTATATATACAGAGAATATAAAAAAAGATATACAAAAAGAACGATTAATGATCGAGCAGTTAGAAAACTCTATATCCAAAAAAGAATTATCGGTAGTTATTCAGCCTAAAGTATATCTTTCTAATAAATCATCTAAGCCTGAGATTATAGGTGGTGAAGTACTGTTACGATGGAATAATGATATCTTAGGTAATGTATCGCCAGAAAAATTTATAAAAATTGCGGAAGAAAATGGATTTATTAATAAAATAGGATTCTATTTGCTAGATGTTTTGGTAGATTTTGGGGATAAATTAAAGGCTTTGAATCTTGATAGAAAATTTTATATTTCTATAAATCTTTCACCGGAGCAAATTTCATCAAATTTATCATTCATCGAACAATTAGTAAAAGTATACAAAAACTATCATGATGTTTTTGATTTAATATTAGAAGTTACAGAAAATCTTTATATAAGAAATTTAGAGGTTGTTAATAAAGTAGAAGAAATTTTAAAGAAAGAAAATATCATATTATCTATTGATGATTTTGGAACTGGATATTCTTCTTTACAATATATAAGTCAAGTAATTTTTAAAGAAATAAAAGTTGATAAGATCTTTATTGATAACATAGATAATAAAGCTAATGAAAACTTAATATCCTTATGCCTTGCTTTGGCTAAAAAATTAAATATTAATACAGTCATAGAAGGAGTTGAAACTAAAAAACAATTAAATAAACTTATAGATCTAGGAGCTACATGTTTTCAAGGGTACTATTTTTATAAGCCACTAGAAGTTAGCACTTTTTTAAGTTTTTTATAAGAACGGTTTTAGAAAAAAGTGCCTGACACTATTAATAATATTATTTTGATAAATAGCTTTTAAGATACTATACTATAAATATACTTATAATTTTCATTAATTTTTAACAAGGAGAGTGTTTTATGCAAGAACCAAAACAAATTACTTATTCTAGTTTAGAAGAATATAAGGATAATAGACAAAATCTTTTGGAAGAAATATCTAAAGGCTATGCTCCTTTTCCTCTTCATGGTTTTAATATTATTGATGCTAGTTTATCGCCAGAAGAATTAGAGAAAAATGGTTTAGATGCAACTATGTTAACTTTTGTAGGAAGTGAAGACCCGTTTGAAGAACCAATTCCTTATGTAACTGTAGAGCCTATAAAGGAAGAAAATGGCTCCATTATTTTTAATTTAACTCCGATTGATTTAGGTGATGATAGCAGTATAGTTATTATCATGGCATTAAATATTATATATGGCCGAAAGTATTTAGCGAGTTTTCAAGCTGAAGAGGCTATCAGAACAGTGCAGCAAATAATTAAAGAAATTAAGCAAGAAGAGTCAGAGATACCATCTTTAGTTCCTGCTGCTGCAGCAGCTGCAGCGGTATCATCTGAGTTATCAGAAAAAGAGCAGAAAACGTCGCGCCTAGAATAGGAAATATAATCGAATAGTTAGCAATATTTTTTGTAACTAATTTTTTATTAAATTCAGAAAATTTTATTTTTATTAGTGCTAAATTAATTAGGATAAATATACTTAAAATTACAAAACTAGTATACCGAGCAAGATTTACCATATTACTTAACATAGCAAAAATAATAATTATTATAGCTATTAATGCAGTTGAAATAATAGGAGTTTGAGTTTTGCTATTTATTTTAGCTAAAAATTTAGGGGCATTGTCTTGCATAGCTAAGCCATATAAAACTCTTGATGACATTATTATTTGTGCCAAGGCGCCATTGGTAATTGCTACAATGCCAATAAATCCTATTATATAAGTCGAAATATTTTTATATTTTAAAAAACTAGCCAGTACATTATTGTTTTGATAATCAATCAAAAGATTATGCGGTAAAGATAAAATTACAGCAAAAATAACAAATATATATAAAAAACTTGAAATAAATATAGATAGTAAAATTGCTTGTGGTAATACTTTATGTGGATTTTTTATTTCTTCTGCAATTGTCACCATGTCTTCAAAGCCGATAAAAGCATAAAAGGCGATAAATGCTCCAGAAAATGTAGCTGATAATTGGGTTAAATTATAAGGTATTAAATTTATTGCAGAATAATTTTTATAATTTGATAAATCACTGCGCGCTAAGAAAATAATTAATAATAATCCAGCAATTTCTATTACTGTAATAATAGATATAGCAATGGCTGATTGCTCAATTCCCCATAAGGCTATAATGCTAAGAGGTATTATTAGTAATAGAATTGCGAAATTTTGAGAAATATTAAAAAAAATATTAATATAACTAATAAATCCATGAGCGAGAACTGAAGCGGAAATAATGCCCGACAATATAACTGCCCAGCCCACGAATCCTGCTAAAGATTTAATATTAAAAGCTTGAAGTACATAATATGCAGCGCCTGCAGATCTTGGAAAACGCGAACTAAGTTCAGCATAAGAAATTGCAGTAAATAAGGCAATAAAAGCTGCAATTAGAAAAGAAAAGGGTGTATAAGTGTTTGCAAGAGAATAAACAGCGCCTATTAACGAATATATTCCAGCGCCTAAAATTGTGCCAATACCATAAAAAATTACATGTGGTAATGAAAGAGTGCGATTTAGATGTGGTTTAGTCATAAATTATTTAATATGCGCCAATAAAACACCGGCATAATATGCTATTGTTGCCGCAGTTCCGCCAACTATTAACATTTCTATCCCACTAATAAACCATTTCTTCGGATCAATAAAAGCTCTTAGTGATCCAACAATAAATAGTATTGAACCAGTAAGACAAGTGCTTATTAAAAATTTATGAGAGTAAAAAGACGGAACAAAATAGCTTATTAGCGGTACAAATCCAAAAAATACAAAAGAAAAAAAGGTCATAATTCCATGATAAGCTGGCTCAATATATCCTCTATCTTTTTTATTGGTTTGCTCAGATGAACGTATACTTAAAAAGCAGGATGCTCCCATTGAGAAGCCATCAGCTAATAAATTTATTAGTCCTAATATAATTATGATGCTAGGAGATAAATCAGCCCCTTTGGCGCCACTTACAACAACAAAAGTGGTTATTATTCCATCATTAGCGCCATAGACAATATTTTCTAAATAATGTTTAACTCGGTCACGAAAAGAAGTAGATTTTGGTGTGTGATTTTTATTCATTAACCGAGCTTCAATAGTTTTTTTATTAATTAACTAAATTACATTTTTTTCTTAGTATTATCAGCAGCTCTTTCAATGCTTTCCCCGCCAGCTTGAATGTCTTTTCCAGCACCTTTAACAGTATTGCAACTAGCTAAATTTAAAGCTCCCAAAATAGATAAAGAAATCAATAAGTATTTAGTAATTTTTTTCATAATATAAAAAAGTTATTTCATTTACAC
>CAYGUI010000057.1:0-8053 GCA_964353115.1 uncultured Gammaproteobacteria bacterium | reverse complement strand
ACTTAGGATCAATTTATCAAAAATTGAACAAACCAGATAAAGCTCTAGAATTTTATAAAAAAGCACAGAACATTGACCCTGATGATAAAAATTTAAATTTTTTAATTAATGCCCTTGACGGAAATTCTGATATAAATATTCCACAGGGTTTTGTGAAAAATTTATTTGATAACTATGCAGATAATTTTGATCATGAATTAATTAATGAATTAAATTATCAAACGCCACAACTAATTTTTGATTTTTTTGTAGCTAATTGTGGATTAGATTTAAAATTAAATAAATTTGATATTATTGATTTAGGTTGTGGCACAGGACTTTCAGGACAACCATTTTATGCTATTAAAAATAAAATGATTGGTGTTGATATTTCGCCAAAAATGCTTGAAAAAGCACGTGAAAAGAATATTTATGATGAATTGGTTTGTAGTAATGTTTTGGAATTTTGCATACCTGCAAATAAGGACGTCATTCCCGCGCAAGCGGGAAACGCCAGTAGCGCAGCAATCCAGTCTATTACAAAGCCAGTAATTTTTCTAGCATCAGATCTTTTGGTTTATTTTGGCGATCTAATGCCCTTCTTCCATAAAATAAAAGTTTGTTTTGATTCTAATTATTTTGATAATGGTATAATATTGTTATCAATAGAGCTACTTGAAGACAATAATAAAAATTACATCCTAACAAAAAACTGTCGTTATTCGCATTCTATAAATTATATTGCTGAAATTTCTAAAACTTTTGGATTTGATTTTAAGTACGATAAAACTATTTTAAGATATAACGCTGGAAAACCGGTTTATGGTGCAATCATCATGATAAAATTTTGCGCTTCGCCTCAATAACATTTGGCAAACGCTCAATTTTGGCAATTATTTTATCAAGATCATGCCGTGAATCTATCTCAGCACTTATGTTAGTGTAAACCAAATCATTTTTATCTGTTTTACTAGAAATATTAGTAATATTTACCTTTTCTATAGATAAGATATTGGTTAAATCACGCAATAATCCATGGCGATCATTAGATAAAACTGTGATATCAACTTGATAATTAAATGATTTATTATCAGACTCAGAGTTCCATCGTACTTCTAATAAACGCTCAGGAGCCGTAGCTTCTATATATTTTATATTAGCGCAATCAGCTCTATGCACACTAATGCCACGGCCATATGTTATATAACCAATGATACTATCATCCGGAATTGGTTTGCAGCAGCGGGCTATTGAAGTCAATATATTGCCTATTTCTGATACCAATACAGCATTACCACTTTCACTTCTGATTGTAGATTTTTTAATTGGTATTTTTACATCAGCAAGATCTAATTTATTAATTTCATCTAACTCTGCCGCTGATAATATTTGTGAAATCCTTAAATCACCACGCCCCAAAGCCACGTAAACATCATCGGCTAATTTAAAATTTAACTTTTTAGCAACTTTAGATAAATCTACGTTATTAATACTTAACCGGTTTAATTCTTTTTCCAGTATTAATTTACCATCTTGTAAATTATCATCATAATTTTGCCTTTTAAACCATGATAAAACTTTATTGCGCGCTCGAGCTGTAGTTATATATTTTAAATCTTGATTAACCCAATCACGACTAGGTGAGCCATTTTTTACTGTTAAAATTTCGACCTGATCGCCTGTTTTTAATCTATATGTTAATGGAACTATGCGACCATTAATTTTTGCTCCACGACAACAATGCCCTACCTCGGTATGAACGGAATAAGCAAAATCCAATGGGGTTGCATTTTCAGGTAAATCAACAACATCACCCTTTGGCGTTAAAACATAAATACGATCTTCAAAAACCTCGTGTTTTAATTCTTCAACAAATTGATGAGTATCAGAAATTTCATCCTGCCATTCTAGTAATTGACGCAACCAAGCAACTTTTGATTGAAAACTTTTACCATGTTTAGCATCTTCCTTATATAACCAATGAGCAGCAACCCCTAGCTCCGCATCACGATGCATATCTATAGTGCGAATTTGAATCTCGACTATTTTTTTATCAGGGCCAATAACTGCTGTATGCAATGATTGATAACCGTTTTCTTTTGGAGTCGCTATATAATCATCAAACTCTTTGGGAATGTGACGCCATAATGAATGTACAATACCAAGGGCTGCATAACAATCTTGAATTTTGTCCGTCAAAATACGTACAGCTCGTATATCATAAATTTCATTATAGCTTAAGTTTTTGCGCTTCATTTTACGCCAAATGCTGTAAATATGCTTAGCTCGTCCTGCTACATCAGCATTAATATCATCATGACTCAACGCCTGCTTAATATCTTCAACAACACAAGCTACATATTTTTCACGATCTATTCTTTTTTCATCAAGAAAACGTGCAATTTCTTTATAAGTAGTTGGCTCAAGATAACGAAATGCTAAATCCTCCAATTCCCATTTAATTTGCCCAACGCCTAAACGGTTTGCAAGAGGTGCATAAATACTCTGCGTCTGTTGCGCCAACTCTATTTTTTCTTCACGATCGGCTTTATCTGCAGAGCGCAATTCACAAATATGCTCAGCCAAACGAATTAAAACTACACGCACATCTTCTGCCATGGCAAGCAGCATCTTACGGATTTTTTCGGCCTGATTTTCGTCACGATTATTAACAATATTGTCACTAAAACCGCGAATAGCATCCATACGAATGACGCCTTTAATTAGCTTTAAAATACTATCAGGAAAATTATCTTTGATAACACTAAATGGAATATTAGTATCGTGTGTTAAATTAAATAAAATGCTAGCAGTGATTGTTTCGGTATCAAGACTTAAATTACCTAAAATCTCAGCCATTGTCAGCCCTTGATGTAACCAATGAAAGGCTAATTTATCTGGGCTAGTTGCAGCATAATCTTGAGCAAAATTACACGCCCTTTTGATCAAATCCAGATCTAAATGTTTCTGTCCATTGACTACTCTGGGTAACCATTTTTCAATATCTACAGCCCCCTGCTTGGTTAAAGGCTGATCTTCTCGAATTTTTACCATAAAATAGGTTTATTTTGTAAATAGCGCTATTGTTTCCACATGTGCTGTATGTGGAAACATATCTAATAAATTGATTTTATTTAATTTATATCCACTTTCACACAAAATCCCTGCATCCCGCGCAAATGTTGCCGGATTACAAGAAACATAGACTATTCTTTCGGGCGCAATTTCAATAATTGTAGGCAAAATTTCTTTTGCTCCACTGCGCGCCGGATCTAATAAGACCTTATTATAGCACTCTTTAAGCCAAATGCTCGATGAAGATAATTTGCCAATTTCTATTAAGTCTTGCTGATAAAAATTAGCATTATTTATATTGTTTAATTTTGCATTATGATAACCACGTTGCACCATATCGCTACTAAGCTCAACACCAACAGCTTTTTTTGCTTGCTTTGCAATTGGTAATGTAAAGTTACCAAGACCACAGAATAAGTCTAAAACTATGTCTTGGTTATTTAAATCTAATAGTTCCAATGCATAATTAACCATTTTTTGGTTCATACTAGGATTTATTTGTGTGAAATCCGTAGTTTTAAAATGATACTTAATTTCATGACCTGTATCATCTTTCGTCATTCCGGCGTCCTTTTCCGTCATTCCCGCGTAGGCGGGAATCCAGATACTATACTCTAAAAACTCAACTTCTCCAGGATAAAAATTATAAATACTATTAAGACCTTTGGGCTGAAAAAATAAAATAATACTATTTTTTTCTGCAAATTCTCTCAATAAAGTTTTATCATTATCATTTAACTCTTTAAGATGGCGAATAGTTAGTGATAAATCAGAATCTCCAAGTGCTACTTCTATTTGCGGAATTTCAGAACGCACTGATAAGTTATAAATTAACTCCTCCAGCGGCTTTAATAAATCAGCAATTTTAGGATGTAAAACTTCGCAATGATCAATTTCAGCAATATATCTGCTAAGTTTTTCTGTAAAGCCAATTAGAACTTTGTTTTTCTTTTCAACATAGCGAACACTAAGTCTGGCACGATGACGATAGCCATAGTTTTTTGCAGTTATTGCAGAAGCGTCGAGGGAGGCTTTCACCCCGCCAAAATGCTCCAACAATTCAGCAACAATTTTCCCCTTAAACTCTAACTGTTTTTCTGTTGATAAATGCTGCAAACTACAGCCACCGCAGATTAAAAATTTTGAACATTTAGGAGTTATACGATCTTCTGAATTTTTTATAACTTCAACTACTTTAGCATCTAAATATTTTTTATTTTTACGAACAGGTTGCCAAGTAATGTCTTCGCCTGGCAAGGCACCAGTAACAAAAGTTATGCGGCCATCAGAAGATGAAGTCACGCCGCGGCCATCATGGCTTAGGCGTGATATAGTCGAAGATTGTGATGATTTGTCTAACACTAACTAAGCTCCAGCGGCAGCGGCAGTAGGAGTTACAGCAGGCACCTCAGTTGAATTATCAACAGCAACTGCAGCAGGCCTAACAACTGTAGCAATTAGCTTATTATCATCACCAGCTGTTACACGTAATTCGTGCTTCAACTCAGACTCAAAATTACCAGATTTTTTTGATGAGCGAAGTGGCGGAATTTTAGGTATTAAAATTTTATTAAAAAACCCGGAAGCTTTACCAAGAGTCACAATTCTAAAGGGAATTGTCGCTAACTGAATAAATGAATTAGTTAAAGCAATAACGCCATTAGGAATAATTCTAAACGGAGCTAAGAAACGCGCAGCTTGCAATACAACACGACGAGAACCCTCAGCTTCATTAGCTTCTTCACCTAATAATTTAAAGTTACGGTAACCTTTATGAACATAGTTAAACATACTGTAAACTATGCCACCTAAATTTTTACCGTTAGCACCAACAGAGCCCATGTAACCAGGCACAAAACCAGCTGCGCCTATACCTAATGTTTGCTTAGATAAAGTACCGAAGATACAAGCATTAACTAGAGCTACTACTTTACCTAACAAGCTTGATGCCATAACTTTTAAACCACCTTTTGTATCAAAAGGCCATTTTGGCGCCGCACGATTACCTAGTAGTAATCTTTGTGCATTTTCACTAATTATATTTTTAATAACTAAGTTCCACACGGTTGCTGCAACAAAATTTAATACAGCATCTACTACCACAAATGCATAACGTGATAAAAACACCCCCTCAAGAGCGCCAATTACACCAACAGCATTAGTATTTACCATGGTTAAGCCATTAAAAAAACTAAACGATGTGTTACCTGGGAATGACAATGGATTAACCCCAAAGAAGTACGGGAATACTGTGCTAGATAACGCATTACCAGTTTTAGCAAACAAAATCATAAATGCTGTAATTAGTGCATATCCAATAGCAATTTTAATCGCAACACGAACAATATTAAAAAATGTAGCGCCAAAAGCACCTAACAATACAATAGCTTTATCTTTTTTGCTTACTGTCTTATCAAGTTCTTTTTTGTATTTAACTAATGTTTCCCAGCCTATTAAATAACGAGCAGGAGCTAAAAATATCGTATCAAGACCAGCAAGAATGCCGTTACGTATTTTTTTCGCACGAGATATTTTAGTTGTTAATTCATCTTCACTTTTATTTAAAAATTTATAACGCTCACCGAAATTATCAAGTACAAAACCTACCATCATTAATGCAAAAATACAGGTAGCTGATAGTACCGCAGCACCAACTGCAATATAAGTTCCAGCGCCACCTAAAGTATTTAATAGGTTAAATGCACCAAAAGCATCGAAAGCACTTGATAAGCCTAAAGTAAAATAAGCTGCTGCATAGAATAAGAAAATAAGTCCAAGAACTGCTTTAGCTATTCTAGCCCCAACACTAATAGGCACCCAACGGCGAGTTTCACCATCAAGTAGTTTTCCACCAAATAAAAAATTAGCAAATCCGTTACCAGATACTTTCTTGTCTGTGCTATTCAAGTCACCAATAAATAAACCGAAATTTGATGAAAATATAAATCCTACAAACCCGATGAATTGATGAATGTTTAAGAAACTTTTAGCAACCGCAGTTTCAATTGCTGTGGCAACTGCTGCTATTGATAAATTACGCGCACCGGATGCGGCTTTTTGCTGACGATTAGAAAATTTTTTGTCGTTATAAATTTTTCTTTTTACTTCAACATCAACTTTTTTTGCTTCTATTGCCAGCTTGTCATTAGTAGCTATAGATAATTTATCTAGTTCTTTTTGAGTGAAAGTGAAAGAGTATTCATCAGCTTTATCTCTATGATAATGCGATAAAAGTTTTTCTAAAGATACTTTAGATATCCCCTTTTTAACACCATCAACATATATATTTTTAAAAAAATCAGTATCGAAACTGGCAAGCTTATCACCACGTATAAGACTAAAGAATTCTTTATAAGCTTCTCTTTCAGCTTCTTTTTCAATTCTATCTTTAGTTTTTTCCTGGCCTTTTTTCTTTCCATCTTGATATATAGGATCAATATCTTTTCGACAAATGCCTATTAAAAACTCAACATACTCGCGAGCATCAACAAAAACATCAGAAACAAAAAAATCATGTTCTCTTATTTTAGTTTTAAAAAAAGTAATTGATTCAGAGCCAAAATGCTGTGAAAAGAATTTATCCTCTGTATCAAGGTAGTATCTTGTACCTATTCTATATACACTACTAGAGATGCCGTGTTCACGAGCCACCTTTCTTATCTTTTTAGCAAGAGGTTTTAGTGTAAGTGGATTTTTTGCTTGTAATTCGGGATTATTGAACTGTGCTGCTAAATCGATCAAGATTTGAGGGGTTAGCGTATCGTGTGACATACCTATAAACTACCTTTTTATTTGATTTATAACTTACTGACATACTGCCAATAACTAACCCCCAGCCTAACATATTTTGTCCTGTATGTCCATTCAAAAATAAGATATAATTCTAGCTATTATAAATATTTTACAAATTAAATCATACACATGTACGAACCAGGAATAAAAAGCAAAGTCATAATCGTCTCTCTAACTCCGACCATTATCATATCGCTATTACTTGGAGTATTTTTTACCAGCTCGCGCATAAATCAGCTTGAGGCTGCTTTACGTGATCATGGGATAGCTTTATCTCTTAATGTTGCCACAGCGGCAGAATATGGAGTATCACAAAATGACAAAAAAATTCTAAAGCGCTTATTAGATAGTACGAGACAAGACAAAGATATTAAGGCTATTACTGTTTATGATGATGATGGCAATTTAATTATTGCAAGCGGCAAGAAAATAGGCCTAGAAAAAACTGATTTAAAACCTAGCGTACCTCTTGCTGATAGCAGCATAAATGGCCAGCACCAGATTTTTTGGGCACCCATAATCTTTCGCGAGCCTATATATGAGAAATTTACAGATAGGTTGCATGATTTTAAAAATTTAACACGCGACTCTTTAACTGAAGATATTTATGGTTGGGTACTAGTTGAACTTGCTCGTGACCGCACCGATTTTGAACAAATTGAAGCACTTATAACCTGCGCCTTAATATCTATTTTAGGCCTTATTATCGGCTTTTGGTTTGCCAAAAGGCTAGGAAATGAAGTTTCTGAGCCAATATTAAATCTAGCTAATGCTGTAAATAAGGTAAAGCAAGGTGAGCTTAATGTGCGAGTTAAAACCGATGCAGAAGGAGAATTAAAAATTTTGCAAGATGGATTTAATAGCATGGCTGCAGCATTAAACCGCGTACATCAAGAAATGAGAAGTAACATTAATAAAGCAACTTCTAGCCTGCGTAAAACATTAAAAACTATTGAACTACAAAACAAAGAGCTTGAAATAGCGAAAGAAGAAGCATTTAATGCAACAAAAGCTAAATCACAGTTTTTAGCTAATATGAGCCATGAAATTCGCACTCCTATGAATGGAATTATTGGCTTTACTAATTTACTAATTAAAAACGCTCAAGATAAAAATCAATAAGAATAATTAACAACTAAAAAAAATACACCACATAATTAATTAAGAAAAAAAAATGATATATAAGATATTACTAAAATTGAATCAA
>CAYGUI010000056.1:0-8098 GCA_964353115.1 uncultured Gammaproteobacteria bacterium | reverse complement strand
CTATATTCATACATAACTGAAACACCACTTTCTGCTCGAGCAAAACTACCTAATAAATTTTGATATAATTTTTTTTCAACAAAAATTCCTGAAAATTCATGTTTATGATTTAAACTTGTGGTTATATTTGTCGCAAAAATTATATTTGTATATAAATATACAAATAAAAAAATATATTTTTTCATAAAATCCTTTTTATGTTATTAATACTAGTTGTATATAACTTCTAGGTCGCTAAACTTCACAAGTAGCCATAAATTCAATTTCAGGCCATCGTTCTTGTACTAAATCTAAATTTGCCCTAGAAGTTGCTAAATAAACTAGGTTTTCTGATCCATCAAACCCTAATTTATCATGCTCATAATTCTTAAATTCTTCTAATTTTTTATTATTATTTGATTTTATCCAGCGAATTGTATAAATATTTATATTGTCGTAACTACACTCAACGTTATATTCATATTTTAGTCTATGCGCAACAACATCAAATTGCAAAACACCTACTGCACCTAAAATTAATTCATTGCTACGCTCAGGACGAAACACCTGCGTTGCCCCTTCTTCTGATAACTGAACTAAGCCTTTTTGCAACGCTTTCATTTTTAACGGATCTTTTAATACTACGCGGCGAAATAATTCTGGCGCAAAATTTGGAACACCAAGGAATTTAAGATCTTCTCCCTCAGTAAAGGTATCTCCTATTTGAATAGTTCCATGGTTTGGAAGACCTATAATATCGCCAGCATAAGCGTTTTCAACAGCATCACGCTCAGCGGCAAAAAAAGTTAAAGCGCTTGAAATTTTAACCTCTTTACCAATTCTCACTTGATTAACTTTCATCCCAGCTTGAAACTCACCCGAGCATACTCGCATAAAAGCGATTCGATCTCGATGTCGCGGATCCATATTAGCTTGAATCTTAAAAACAAACCCTGAAAATTTATTTTCTATACTTTGTACTTCTCGTGTCGTAGTTTGATGGGCTTTAGGATATGGTGCAACTTCAGTAAACATATCAAGTAATTCTCTAATCCCGAAAGTTTGTAATGCACTGCCAAAAAATACTGGTGTAATCTCTCCTGCTAAATATTGATCTAAATTAAATTCTAATCCCGCCCCCTGCAATAATTCAATCTGCATTTTAAGATCATCAAGCTCATCGGGAATTATTTTTTCAAGCTCAGGATTATTTAGACCTTTGATTATTTTATTATCAGCTTTTTTTGATGCATTTTTATTATCAAATAAAATAACTTCATCTTTTAAAATATGATAAACACCACGAAAACTTTTACCCATGCTAATTGGCCAAGTAATTGGAACACAGTGAATATTTAAAACTTTTTCAATTTCATCTAATAAATCTAACGGATCACGAGTTTCACGATCCATTTTATTAATAAACGTAATGATTGG
Source organism: uncultured Gammaproteobacteria bacterium (assembly GCA_964353115.1). Lineage (GTDB taxonomy): Bacteria > Pseudomonadota > Gammaproteobacteria > JAGOUU01 > JAGOUU01 > CAYGUI01. Next base: position 6,682 of record CAYGUI010000056.1, on the reverse strand, counting down.
AGTTGTGCGCATACGGCAAACTTCCATCAATTTTATCGTACGTGATTCAACACCTTTTACTGCATCAATAACCATTAATGCAGAATCAACAGCTGTTAATGTGCGATAAGTATCTTCAGAAAAATCTTCGTGGCCCGGAGTATCTAATAAGTTTACAACTTTTTTATTATATTCAAATTGCATAACTGAAGTTGTAACAGAAATCCCGCGTTGTTTTTCAAGCTCCATCCAATCAGATGTTGCATGACGTGATGCTTTACGGCCTTTGACAGTTCCAGCAAGCTGAATAGCACCGCCGAATAATAATAGTTTTTCAGTAATAGTCGTTTTACCTGCATCAGGGTGAGAGATAATCGCAAAGGTTCGACGTTTTTTAACTTCAGTTTCTATATTCATTAATTTTCTTTTTTATAATACTTAACACCTAACTCTATCTTTTCGCGGCCATTTTGCATACGCCAAGAGTTAGTATCTCGAAAAGAATAAACACAGCCGCAATATTCTTGCATATAAAATTCTTCGCGTTTAGAAATATCGATCATCCGTGCCGAGCCACCCTGCTTACGCCAGTTATAAGTCCAGTATTCTATTCCAGGATATTTATTAGCAGCACGAATACCACAATCATTAATTTGCTCCATATTTTTCCAGCGCGAAATACCAAGAGAACTTGATATAAGGCTAATATTATTTTCATGAGCATATAAAGCTGTTCGATCAAAGCGCATATCAAAGCACATAGTGCAACGAATACCACGCTCTGGCTCCCATTCCATACCTTTGGCACGGCGAAACCACTCATCGCGATCATAATCAGCATCGATAAATTTTATATTATGCTTATCAGCAAAGCGCTTATTTTCATCTTTGCGAATTTCATATTCTTTTTTGGGGTGAATGTTTGGATTATAGAAGAAAATTTCATAATCTATGCCAGAATAATACAAGGCCTCCATGACTTCACCTGAGCACGGCGCGCAGCATGAATGTAGCAATAGCTTTTCGTGACCCTCTGGCAGGGTTAATTTTTGGCGATTTGCAGTCATAATTTGTTCTAAATTTAAAACTCTGAATTATATCATATTGTCTACAGTAACATATTGTATTGTATATATAGATGTATATTAAATGTAATTAAAATGCCAGTAAGTAGCAAAATTTAATACTTACTGGATAAAAATAATTACGATCAGTTCCAAAATAGACTATACTAAAGGCATCAAAGGAATAAAAACTATAACTAATTCAATGAAGAAGCTTACTAGTGTAGTTCTCATAACAATACTGTCCTACTTAAATATTACTTTTTCCCAAACTCTTTCAATCGCTGCTTTTAATGTAAATTCAGCTGTAACGAAGCCTACTAAAATAGCTCGTCAGATGAAAAAGATTCAAGATATTGATATTTGGGCACTAGAAGAATCTACTGAAAATTGGATTGATCCAGTGGGTGAAGTTTTAGGGCAACAGTATAATAGTATTCATGGCACTACTGGCTTTAAAAATAGTAAATTACAAATTTATTATAATGAATCAAAATTAGTGTTATTAGAGCATATTGAGTTAGATTACATTAACTCTTTTCATCGTGTACGAGCGCCTTTGGTCGCAAAATTTAAAATAAAAGATTCTGAGCAGATTTTCTTAGTAATGGTTAATCACCTATATAGAGGAAAAGCCACTGCTCGTCATCAACAAGCTCAACAAATCAATGACTGGGTTAAAGAGCAACAATATCCAGTAATTGCTGTTGGAGATTATAACTTTGATCTTTCTCCATATAATATTAGTGAGCATGATTTAGGTTTTGATTTAATAACCCAAAATAATCTCATGAGCTGGATCATGCCAAAGCATTTACTACCAAGTCAATGTGATGAAAGATATAACAGTATTCTAGATTTTATTTTTGTCGGCAATGCTGCCAAAGAATGGCATGGTGAATCGGAAATTTTATTTACGGAAGATGAGCAGTACTGCAAAATGTTAGGTGAAAATAGTGATCATAGGCCGATTGTTGGAAGGTTTAGTTATTAGCTGTTAAATAAATTCGCTTATCTCTTCAACATTTTTTCTTGCAGATTTTGCTACATAAAATTTATCTTTAAGAGCACCAATTCCTATCATCATAATAGGAACTTCATCAACTGGAAGATTCAAAAACTTTCTCAATTTTTTATCCTGACTTGCTGTATATGATGTATTTAAAGGACAAGTTCCAAGACCTAAACTATGCAGAGCATAAATTAAAACCATACTAAACATTCCACCATCTATATAAACTTGATGTCTTTCTGAATAATAAAAAGCAGAAATTTTACCTACAATTAAAACAACTTTATTGATTGACTGAGAAAAACCTCGGTTTCCATTTTGGTATTGCAATATTTTATTTTTATTATCTCCTGAAAAAATATAAACCTTCCAGGCTTGTCTGTTACATGCAGAAGGAGAAAAAGAAGCTATCTCAATAGCTTTTTTAATAGTTTCATCACTAACAGTAGATGAAGAAAAGTCTCTGATGCTGTGTCTTAGTGATACAAATTTTTCAAAATCAATTTTTGATCCTGAAAAAATTTTTTCTCTACTTTTAAGCTTTACCCCCCCTTTAAAGCTAGAACAATCAGAATTATATTCTTTAATTTCATTAAATAATGAATGAATATTTTCATGTAATGAATTTATATTGCCACACTCTAATGATTGATTAAAATTTTTGTATAAAAATAAATTATCCAACGTTGCTTCTAAAACATCTGAATATCCAAATTTTTTATAATATAACCTAGATTTGGATATTAAATCCAAAACTTGTTTATATCCAAAGCCAATCCTAGTATGAGGCAATGATAAGGCTTTTTCTATAACATGATACTGTTTAATTAAATATGATTCTGCTTTTTTTTTATCAACACGAAATGTATTTGATCCTGAAAATTTTATAAATCGAATATAATCAGAAAAAAAATCTCTTCCCGCCATTAAAATGGCATATAAATTAATTAATATAGATACAGGAAATTTATCAATAATTTCTTTTAGAAAATTTTTCATAATTTAAGAAAATATTTTATTATCAATCAAGGAAGAATCTAAAGCTTTAGATAAAAACAATTCTGAATCTTTTCTTAATTTAGAAATCAAGGTATCTACATAACACCAATCTATATCTTTAGCTAATAGATAATTAAAATATTTCTCATCTAAAAAATCAACCATATGATCAGCTAAATTAATATAATCCAAAATACTAAAAACCCTCTCATTTCTGGAACTATTTCTTAGATTATTTAAAAAAATAAATTTAGTATTAAATATAATACAAAAAATTATTCCATGAAATGAATCTGTAATAACAAAAGAAGCATTAGCTATGCTAGAAACCCATTGATTAATTGTCAAAAAATCTTTACCCTTAAAATCACTTTCTGAACCAACATATGTTACATTCCCCAAAGATCTTTTATTCATATATTGTAAAATTTTTTTATCCTCACCCCTCAAAAGTGAATACAAAAAACAAAACTTATTATTTTCTAAGTCATTTGTAATTTTGATATTTAAAATTGAAGTCCATTTTTCTCGTCTAAAAAGCATAGTGGGATCTACAACCCAATTTACACTTTCACTCCCAAAATTTTTACAAATATCAACACCACTTCTTTCTCTAACGCTGATACCATCAAATAAATGAATATATTTATTAAAAATAAAATTATCTTCCTGCGACAGCTTATTTTTTCCAAAACTTGATGCATAAGAAAATCGTTTTATATTCTTATTTCCAAAATTTAATAAATATGGTTCTAAAGATGTAATTTCTCCATTCCAAACTTGATCACTTCCTGTTATATAAATATCAGCAATTGGTGGATTTCTTTTAAGGCTCTCGAAAGAAAAATATTCTTTATCACTAAAATTAAAATAATTCTCCCTAAATTTTTCAAAATTTCGAGCATCATCATTTTTTTTATAGAAAAAGGATATTATTTTTCTACAAAATAATTTAATCAGCATTAAAAAATTATAGTTATTTTCTTTTATTTTTTTTATATATGACTTTTTTTTATACCAATGGTATTTTATTATAAATGATGAATGACCTTTATTTTTTAAATATTGTTGTAATGCCAACGCTTGAAGCTGCTGTCCATAATTATTATTACTAGACCAAAAAGTCATAATTCCTATTTTCATATATACCTACCAAAAAACTTCAACATTTTTAAGCTTTTATTTCCCTGTATTAAATATATAATTACATAAAAAAACAAACGATGCTTAAAATTCCATTTAAAATTATAAAAATTTTCTTTTAAAAAAACCTTATCAATTTGAAAAAATTCTATTTTTCCTGTTAACACTCCGTAATAACAAAAAATAATAATACTAAGGCACTTCATTTTTCTTTGTGGCGAAGTAAATCTTTCAACATTATTAGCATGATCTAAAAATTTACTAATTGAAAAATAAACCTCTTCCTTCTCCACCAAAGATACTATACTATTATCTGAGCCAATATAATAATTATAAAATACTGGTATTTCCTTTATTTCATCATTACATAAGGCAAAAAAATATTTAAAACACCATATCCCATCTTCAAGAATTTTTATATTTTCTAAGAATTCAGTATTTTCTAAATAACTTTTTTTAACAATATAATTATATGATCCTAAACATTTACCATACTCGCCAAAATCATACGATTTTTGAGATAATGAATTAATTTTTTTACTCTTTTTATACCAATTAATATTTACAACTAATGCTTTATATTTATCACCATAAAGTAATATGTTTTCTTGAATTTGCTTTACAAATGACTTACTTTGAATATCATCACTATCTATAAACATTCCATAATCTGTATTTAAATGCTTAATTAAGTTATTTCTATTATGTCCAACACACTTTTTTTCTGAAACTCTAACTATTTGTATAAAATCATTACCTGAATATTTATTAACTAGCTTTTCATATGTTCCATCGGTTGATAAATCATCTGATATTAAAATTTTAAAATCATTTATTTTTTCTTGGCTTAATAAAGAATCAATAGTTTCGCAAGCTTTATCAAATCTATTGAATACAGGGATCATAAATGTGATCATAATACCAAACTTTCTTCCAAAATTTTATTATTAAGTTTATCGCAAAGAAAGGATCTAAATAATTCACTACATTCTATATCATCCAAACCAAAATCAACTTGAGCTCTTAAAAAGCCTAATTTATTACCGCAATCATATCTTTTATCGATCAATTCAAATCCAAAAACTTTTTGAAACTGCATAATTTCGGCTATTGCACTTGTAAGTTGAATTTCACCAGACTTATCTCTTTCAACCTTTTCTAAAATAGAAAATATTTCTGGTTGCAAAATATATCTTCCAACAACTGCTAAATTTGATGGCGCTTTATTAACTTCAGGTTTTTCGACAATACTCGAAATTTCATGAAAATTATCTATTTTTCTTGTAACTTCAACTACCCCATACGAACTAACTTTTTCTTTATCTACTTTTTCGAGTGCAATAATATTGCAGGGAAATTTATTATGCATAGCAATCATTTTTTGCAATGAGCTATTTTTATTAGTTTTTAATAAATCATCTGCCAATAAAACTGCAAAAGCATTATTTCCAATTATATTTTTAGCTTGTAAAACTGCATGCCCCAAACCTAACGCTTCTTTTTGTCGAATATAAACGCAACTAACATTCTCTGGAATAATATTTTTAACTTTATTTAAAAGATCTAATTTATTTTTATTCTCTAATTTATATTCAAGTTCAAAATTACTATCAAAATGATCTTCAATTGGTCTTTTTGTACTGCTTGTCACAAAAATTAAATTAGTTATACCAGCTGTAATAGCTTCTTCAACGGCATATTGAATAAGTGGTTTATCAACAATGGGTAACATTTCTTTTGGGGTCGCTTTCGTTGCTGGTAAAAATCTTGTACCAAGCCCTGCGACTGGAAATATTGCGGTTTTAATCATTTAAGCATTCTCCACTTCTTTATTATCAGCAAATAATTCTTTATAAGTACCCTGTGAAATTATTCTTCCTTTATCTAGCATATAAATTACATCACAATTTTTTATGGTCGATAACCTATGAGCAATCATAATGACAGTTCTATCGCGTGAAGCACTATATAAAGCATCCATAAATTCTGCTTCTGTCTGATTATCTAAAGCAGCAGTAGCTTCATCCATAATTAAAACATCATGATCATTATAAAGAGCACGGGCTATTCCTAATCTTTGACGTTGACCACCAGATAATTTAACGCCATTTTCTCCAATTTTACAGTCTAGTTTTTGCGGTAACTGCTCAACAAAATCTTTTAATTGCGCTAACTCTAAAGCTTTCCAGATTTTAGTATCATTTTTTTTATCATTATTTAACTCCAAAGAAACATTTTCTCTAATACTTTCATTTAATAAATAAATTTGTTGTGGAATATAACCGACATTACTTTGCCATGATGAAATATTATTTTTATCTAATTTTTTCCCATCGATTAAAATATCACCTGAATAATCTTCATATAACCCTAAAATTAAATCAACCAAAGTAGTTTTTCCAGCGCCAGAGCTACCGACAAAAGCTATTTTTTGGCCTTTATGTATTTCTAAATTTATATTATTTAGGCTAAATTTATTTTCGCC
>CAYGUI010000055.1:6828-8157 GCA_964353115.1 uncultured Gammaproteobacteria bacterium | reverse complement strand
GTAAAAGATAAATTTGGTAATACTCCGCTTCATATAGCTGCATATCAATTAAATTGTAATTCCATTGATGATTGCATAATAACTAAAGATAAAATTATTTGTCTTATTCGCAATAAAGCAGATATTACGATAAATAATGATCAAGGCGTAAGTTCTTTTGAAAAAATATTAGATTTTGCTAAATCTAATATAGAGTGGATAAGAGAATCTGAAGAATTGCATGATTTTTTTAAAATTTTTATCAAGAAAGATGAAAACACTCAAGAAAAGCCAAAAGAGAAAATCACCTATAAAAAATAAAATATCTCCAATTTAACATAATATATATTATGCGTAATTGACGCAATCCAAAGATATTACTATTATGGCAGCAACAATGTCTCCAGAAGAAAATCAGCAATTATCACAGTGGATTTTTGCTTCTGGCCTAATGAGGCATTCAAAATAAAACTTTAAATTTTTTCTCTGGAGAATCATCAAATTTTTTCTCTGGAGAATCATCATCAAAACTACGATCTAAAGGGCGAATGCTGGGCAATGCTGCCCTTTTAAACGCTCCAGGTAGTGTTTTCGAGCATAAATCCTTAACTCCATGATAGCAATGGTACATTAGTGCACAAATTGCGACAATAATCATTGCGAAAGATTCTTTTGGCATTATAGATGCGATTAATTCAGAAAATTCCGTTAATTTTTCTTCTAATGGAATAAGCTCTTTGTTTTCCATAAAACCATCCTTGCTTATTTAACAAATATAACTAATTATTGCATTTTAAAATAAAAAATCCCGGAAGAATTCAAAATTTTTCCGGGATTAGATTTTATTTTAAATTTAAATTTAAAATCCGCAGCCTATATTTCTTTCAGCGCAATTATCTCTTGCTCCTGCACTAGCATGGCCACCGAAATCTTTGAGTTTATTATTTCTGCAAACATATAATCGACCATCTTTATTTATTTTCTTACCAAATCGATAGTCCATACTCCAGCCTCCTTTCGCAAATTCATTACAATTTACAATAGCTCTCTGTGGATTATGTCCACCGCAGTTTACAGGTCCACCATCAGCAGCACATCTATCTCTTCGGCCAGAATCGCTTCCAAAGCTTATATATTGCCTATTACCATTTACACAAAGATAGTATGCATTACCTATATTTACTCGCTTACCATAGGGAGCATCTTCATTCCAATGTCCTTGATATTTGCAAGTTTGACCACTTGGTAATTTAGATTGCTGTTGCGGTGCTGGTGCTGGTGCTGGCTGCTGGCGTGGTGCTTGCACTTGTACTTGTTGGCGCGGCGGAGTATGACCACCACAATTTGCAG
>CAYGUI010000055.1:0-6728 GCA_964353115.1 uncultured Gammaproteobacteria bacterium | reverse complement strand
CGCAACTATTACCACTAGGTAATTTAGATTGCTGTTGCGGTACTGGTGCTGGCTGCTGGCGCGGTGCTTGCACTTGTACTTGTTGGCGCGGCGGAGTATGACCACCACAATTTGCAGCTCCACCATTAGCCGCACATCTATCTCGCAATTCTGCATTTGAGCCAAAATTTATATATTGCCTATTGCCGTTTACACAAAGATAGTATGTATTACCTATATTTACTCTTTTACCATAAGGAGCATCTTCATTCCAATGTCCTTGATAGCCGCAACTATTACCACTAGGTAATTTAGATTGCTGTTGCGGTACTGGTGCTGGCTGTTGTGACTGATTAGTACCATATGAATCATTTGCAGGCAGGTTGCTAGAAGTGCCACAATTTGCAGCTGTACCAGTCTCCGCACATCTGTTTCGACCCCTTCGATCTGTATGAAAATTTAGATGCTGACGATTTTTATTTACACAAAGAATAGCGTTAATACCTACATCAACTAATGTTCCAAAGGGCGCGCTTCGAATCGTCAAACCTCGCGGACAACCCCCTCCACCTACAGGCTTTGGATTATATCTAGGCATGGAAAGACCACCGCACCATGCCCTATCTCCAGTGTTAGCGCAGTAATCGCTCCTTCTAATATTTCCAGGAGTAGTAGTTAATCCAAAATATAAACCTTTGTTATAGTCTATAACAGAAGGATTATTATCATTAGCAAGACAAAGGTATAACTCTCTCCCTTTATTTACTAGTATGCCATATGGTGCATTCACAATAGATGACATAGTACCTACTCTTACCTCTCTAGCAAAATTACCGTCAGTTAGTACAAAATTACAATCGCGCGGAACAATTTTATCAGCGGCTACTGAAATTGAACTATAGCAAGCTAAAATTATAACTGCCCCATATATATATTTCTTCATAATATTATTTAAAAATTGTCGTTAATAATTTAAAGTTTAGAAGCATTATTGCTATAATTCCAATATGAAGTATTCAAAATCTAATATCAATAACATCCCAATCCAAGTAGTTAGTAGCGGTAGTAAATATATCTCTCAAGACGGTACCGTTGCTATAAAAGACGGCGTTAAATCCAATAAAAACAATGATAAGCGCGGTGACAAAGAAACGCTAAAAAAACCTAGTTGGATCAGAATAAAAGCTGAAAATTCTCCACAATATTCCACGGTAAAACAATTAGTTACAGAAAATAATTTAAGTACCGTCTGTGCTGAGGCCAAATGTCCTAACATTAGCGAGTGCTGGTCACATGGGACTGCTACTATCATGTTATTAGGCGCCATATGTACACGAGCTTGCAAGTTTTGCTCCGTTGATACCGGTAACCCTCATGGCAAATTAGACTTAAATGAGCCACAAAATGCGGCCAAAACCGCTAAGATAATGAACTTGGATTATATTGTATTAACCTCGGTTGATCGTGATGATTTAGCTGATGGGGGTGCCTCACAATACGCCAACTCTATAATAGAAATTAAAAAATCATGTCCAGATATCAAAGTTGAAGCTCTCACCCCCGATTTTAGCGGTAATCTTGATGCAGTAAAGCTTATCCTAAATTCTGGCGTTGATGTCTTTGCCCAAAACGTTGAAACCGTTAAGCGCTTAACCCACCCAGTACGAGACCCACGCGCAGGATATGATCAAACTCTTGAAGTCTTAAAGTTTGCCAAAGAATATGCAAGTCAAAATAATAAACAAATCTTAACCAAAACCAGTCTTATGCTCGGTCTTGGTGAAAGTTTTGAGGAAGTTGTAGAAACAATGGATGATTTAAGATTAATAGATGTTGATATCTTAACCTTAGGTCAATACTTACAGCCTACTAAGAATCATTTAGATGTTGAAAGGTATATACCGCCTGAAGAGTTTGAGTTATTACGTAATATAGGTCTTGAAAAAGGCTTTTTTGAAGTTGCTGCCGGCCCAATGGTGCGTAGTAGTTATCGGGCCGATCGCGTGTTTAAACGGGATAATTTAGGGTTATGATTTTATTTCTGGATTGCTACGCTACTGGCGTTTCCCGCCTTCGCGGGAATGACGGAAGTACACGGGAATCACGGAAGTACACGGGAATGACGTGTAAATATTAAGCCACAGGCAAAGTAACACCAACTTGTCCCTGATATTTTCCAGCGCGATCTGCGTAAGAAACTTCACAGATCTCATCAGATTCTAAAAATAACATCTGCGCCACCCCCTCATTTGCATAAATCTTAGCTGGCAACGGAGTTGTATTGGAAAATTCTAGTGTTACGTGTCCTTCCCATTCCGGCTCAAGCGGCGTAACGTTTACGATAATTCCGCAACGGGCGTAAGTAGATTTACCAAGGCAGATAGTTAATATGTTACGTGGAATCTTAAAGTATTCTACTGTGCGTGCCAAAGCAAAAGAATTGGGTGGGATAATACATACATCAGAGACTACATCTACAAAACTATTAGAGTCGAATTTTTTCGGATCAACAATTGCAGAATTAATATTAGTAAATACTTTAAACTCATTGGCGCACCTAACGTCGTAACCATAACTTGAAACACCGTATGAAATTACTTTGCTATCACCAACTTGACGATTTTGACGTGGCTCAAAGGGAGTAATCATGCCTGTGCTTTTCGCCATTCTCTCTATCCATTTATCTGATTTGATGCTCATGTTTATATTTTTCCTGTGTTTAATATATTGTGTATTTAAATTTAATTTTCTAATTTACCAAAATTTTATTTATCATGTCGACTATATCGATATAAGGCTTGATTAGCTCTGCTTTGCTATCTTCTGATATCAGGGTTGGCATGCCAGCATCTACGTCTTCTTGATATTGCTTATTAAGCGGTATTGAACTCATGATTGGTAACTTATAATTTTCTGCTATTTTGTCTGCTGCGCCTTGGCCAAATATATGGTCGTGATTATTACAATGTGGGCAAGTATAAAAAGACATGTTTTCTATGACTCCTAGCACTTTAATATCTGTTTTTTGAAATAGATTATAAGCGCGCTCAACGTCTTTTAAGGCAACATCCTGGGGGGTGGTAATAATTATCGCACCATCTACAGGAATCTTTTGCACCATGGTAAGCTGGATGTCCCCTGTTCCAGGAGGAAGGTCAATTAGTAAATAATCCAAATCTCGCGACCATATCGTTTGAAAATACAATTGTTGCAGTGCCTTGCTAGCCATTGGTCCACGCCAAGCTAAAGCCGTTTCTTCGTCAATTAAAAAGCCAATGGAGTTTAGCTCTATGCCGTATTTATTAATTGGGATAAAAAACTTATTATCCTGTGATTCTATTTTGGTATTTTTAGGTATGCCAAACATTATAGGTTGGCTTGGCCCGTAGATATCAGCATCTAATACACCGACTTTATAGCCTTGTTTTGTTAATGCTGCCGCTAGGTTTGTGGTAATAGTTGATTTACCCACGCCGCCTTTACCGGAGGATATAGCTATTGTTTTCATATTTACTAAGTTGATTGAATAAGATATAATATTGCGTATATTATATGCGATTTTAGAGCTAATTTATATGACAATACTTTTCTACTTTTTATCGATAATTCTTGCTATTACCGCATATCACTATGACTTAGCTTATATTTTTCACTTGGCAGATAATATAACAATAGGCTTTACCACAATAATCAAATGGTTTGCCATACCTTTAGTATCTCTCTCAATCTTAAGCACCACCAGTAAACTAGAAAGCAAAAAAGAACTTTTTAGCCTTGGCGGCAAAGTGTTTAAATACACCATATTGACTACTGTCATCGCGGCATCAATAGGCTTATTGCTATTTTTAGTATTTCACCCCCATGCGAATATATCAGGTCATCATACTAATGGAGGAGATATCGGCGCCGGATTTGGTGAGCTATTAACTGCTTCTGTATTTTTAACCCTCGTATTAAGCGTATTTCTAGTAAGTAATAAATCAAATTTTAAATACAAAATAGAGCAAGCTATTGATACTTCATATAAATACACCATGCTCTCTATATCAAAAATTTTATTGTTAATGCCAGTAGCTGTATGGGCCTTTATGGTACAGTTTTTACGCCATATAGATATGCCAACTATGCAAAATTTAGGGATATATTTAGCTTGCGTAGTCGCAGCAAATCTTATTCAGGCTTTTGTTGTATTACCTGTAATTTTACGGTTTAATAACATCGAACCTATTAAACTGTTTAAACAAATGTTTGAAGCCCTAAATGTTGCATTTTGGGCTAAATCCTCAAGTATCGCGCTACCTGTAGCCTTAAAGTGTGCTAAAGAAAATAGTAACGTTGATCCGAAAATTGCTAACTTCTCATTGCCTTTATGTATTACCGTTAATATGAATGGTTGTGCCGCTTTTATTTTAATTACTGTTTTGTTTATCAGTACCAGTAATGGGTTTCATTATTCAGCAGCTGAGTACTTGTTATGGGTTATGGCAGCAACTATCGCCGCTATAGGTAATGCAGGTGTACCTATGGGTTGTTATACCATTTCTGGCGCGATACTTGCCTACATGGGGGTGCCTTTATATCTTTTAGGGCTAATCCTTCCTTTTTACTCACTAATTGATATGCTCGAAAGCGCTATTAATGTATGGTCAGATTCCTGTGTTACAAAATTAGTTGATTGTGAACTAATTGATTTAAAAGGAGAAGCCTTCCTGGGAGAACATTGACATCATAAGGTTATTTACTATACTTACTAAGAGTATTAAATATAGGAGTTACCCCCTTATGAAAATTAGTAAATCATTCTGCATCCCATTAATTTTTAGTACCTTATTCTCTGCAAGCACATACGCAGCTAGCTATAGAGATGAATGTGCTAAAAGATTTCAGGGTGGATCAATAGGTTGGTGCCAACAAGGATATGATAAATTAAAAGGCGAAAATTTGATGCGCAGAGTTATTGATATAAAAAAGAAATTTTGCTCCAAAGCTATAAATATTAGAGCTGAAGTTAATACAGCTAGATCGAGTTGTCAATCCACAAAAGGATATGCTTGCGAAAATTACGGAAAATGGTTGATGGCCTACAACTTTGTAAATGAACAAAGTATTCCTGTTTACCCCCAATTATGTGATCGATTACCAACAGATAGTATTTCCCATTGTGTTAATGGGTATGCAATCACTAGTATTGCGGCGGCTGAGAATTTAATTTGTACTGGTAATCCAGCTCACAAATTAACTACTACAGGAGCATTATATAATGCAATGGAAGCAACTTCTAATAGATGCCTTGGGAAAGGTGGTCAAGAATGTGCTTATACTGGTGAATATTTTAGAGTATTTGATGCAATGTTAGACCCTAAAAATAAAAGATAGAAGTTATATTTTTTAATTTTTAGCCCTGCCTAGCAGGGCTTTTTTATTGCTATAATAAAAATAATTAAAATTTAATACTCGCGGCAAAAATATGTCAGATAAAAACGATCTTAGAAATACCATAGATGATCTTCCTTTTCCCTATAAAGATGAAGAAAACTTTAAATCAGAATCTTGGAAGATTTTTCAAGTTATATCTGAATTTGTTAGTGCATTTGAAAGACTATGGAAGCTAGGACCAGCAGTTAGCGTCTTTGGCTCAGCCAGAATAAAAGAAGATCATCCTTACTATGAATTAGCTGAAGAAATTGGCTATAAACTTTCATGTGCTGGATTTGCCGTTATTACCGGGGGCGGTGGCGGTGTCATGGAAGCAGCTAATAAAGGAGCGAAACGAGGACGCTCTAAAAGCGTAGGACTTAATATTGAGTTACCGCATGAACAACTTCCGAATGAATATCAAGATATCTCTTTATCCTTTAAGCATTTCTTCTCACGCAAGGTTATGTTCGTTAAATTTGCTCGTGCCTATATTGTATTACCAGGCGGGTATGGAACTCTTGATGAGTTAGCAGAAATTTTAACTCTTATCCAAACACAAAAAAGTCGAAAAATTCCCATCATAATTACTCGTCAATCATTTTGGCAAGGATTTTTAGACTGGGCTGATGATGTAATGGCTAAAGAAGGCATGATTGATAAACTTGATCTTGAATTAGTTAAGTTGATAGAAGACCCCGATGAGATAATAGAATATCTATGCAAATATTACCGCGATAAAGGCGGGTTTGATATTTCTGAAAGTGAAAAAGAATTATTGTCTAGGTTATAAATCACAATGTCAGAAGTTTTGAATATTGTTAATAGTTATATCAAGGCTATTAAAGATAATCCTCAAGATCAAAATAGTTATTTTAAATTAGCAACCTTATACGGACAACGTCAAGATTGGGTGTTAGCACTGCATTATTATGCTGAATTAATTAATATTAATCCTTTACATGAAACTGCCTTACTAAACTTTGCTATCGTCGCAACAGAGCTTGATGATTGGGAAAAAGTTTATAAATCTATATTAGCTTTGCTTAAAATAACCAAAAATAAAAAATATATTTTAAAATCTTATATTTTATTGGGACAGGCACTTAGAGAGCTTGGTGATAAAAAAGGTGCGATTGAGTACTTAGAAAAAGCCCTAGAAATAGATGATAATCAACCAGAAACTAAGTACCAATTGGGAATTTTGTATTTAAATGATAATAAAATTGATAAAGCTCATAATTTATTAAAAAATTTAGATCTTGGGGGTGAAAACCCAGATGAAATTTATTTTAATTTAGCTGTTTTATATTATAAAAAACAAGACTTTAAAC
>CAYGUI010000054.1:4153-8458 GCA_964353115.1 uncultured Gammaproteobacteria bacterium | reverse complement strand
CTTTTCACAGCAAAATAAAAGATATGATGATTTCTTCTGGGTTGGTTAATGAAGGCTTGTGTGTTGGGGCGTAGCGAAGAAGGAAAGGGCTTTTCTTTTCTTTTTTTAGTATAATAGCTAATGTATTGAAAATATCTATTAGTAGGCTAACTATGAAAAAAACTTGTTTATCAATCTTTTTACTGTCACTAACTTCTTGTGCTCATCATTTGTCAGAATCTGAATGTCGTAATATTAATTGGCATGATCGAGGATATCAGGACAGTTCTCACGGTTTGGGTCAAAATAATTTGTTAAAAGAACAAAAGGACTGCGAAAAATTTAATATAAAAATCAATAACAAAGCCTACAATAACGGTTGGCAGCAAGGCATGAAACAATATTGTACGGATAAAAATGGCTATGATTTGGGCGTTCAGGGGCTAGATTATAGTCCAATTTGCCAAGGGGCTTATTCTTTATTGATTGATAAGGGCTACCAGCGTGGTGTTCGCCAATATTGCAAAAACCCAGATAACGCCTATAATTTAGGTAGAAGTGGGTCACCATACCCAAATTTCTGTCCAGCTGATTTGCAAGCTAGATTTCGTAATGCCTATAATGACGGACGCCATATTTTCACCGCAGTTTCAGGATTGCAAAATGAAATTAAAGGTATAGATGCTAATATTCGCGCAAAACAAGATCGACTTGAAGAAATTGATAGAGAGCTAAGAGATCGAACTATTTCTGATGGGCAGTATAGACGTTTAAAAATGGAAAGACGTGATTTAGTGCGTGATATCGAAGAACTACGTTTTAATCGTTCTCGCCTAGTCAGTCAAAAAAGTGAGATTGAAACTCGCTAAAAGCATAGATAATAAAAATAATAATAAGAAAGGAGTGCTTCTATGAAAAAAATGGTTTTGACGGTTTTATCTACGATTTCTATCGTAGCTCCGGTAGGCCTGGCCTATGGTGCTGAAAATATTAAACTGGATGATGCTGAGTTATCTGCAATCAAAAATTTTGCAATAACGTCTAATAAAAAAGATTTATCTTTTTCATCATCTGGTACTAATAAAAATCAATTACACGAATTAAATAAAACAAGTTTTCAGGGCAAATCTTATACTCGATATCAACAATATTACAATGGCATTAAAATCTTTGGTGCTGAAGTTGTAGTTGGTGATAATAAAGTTAATGGTGAAATAAATAAGAATTTAGATAATTTAAATTTTTCGCTAATTAATAAAAGTAATCAAGATATTGCAGAAAAAATTGTTAAAACCGATTTTATTCATAGTATTTTAGCTGCGCATAAATGGAATTATAAAATTATCGAAGCTGAACCAATTATTTTGGTAGAAAATAATCAGGAAATTTTAGGTTATCAAATAATATTGCAAGCTACCCAATCTGGTGAAGCACCAAAACTTTTAAATTATATTATCGACATAAAAAATAATAAAATTTTAAAAAAATGGAATGAAGTAAAGTCTAAAGATTTTTTAAATTATAAAGAATATGGTGATGGCGGTAATGCTAAAACAGGTCGCTATATTTATGGTCAAAATGGTATCCCAAATTTATATGTGACTAAGTTATCTAATGGAAAATGCCAGTTATCAACTTCTAGATTGCGTGTAGTAGATGTACAGCATGCATCAGAAAATTATCCTAATTATAAAATCGACCCAGTGCAATATACTTGCGGCAATCTTAAGGACTATACCAATGAAAGTTATAATCCAATGAATGATGCCATGTACTTAGGGAATAAGACATATGAAATGTATAGTAACTGGTATGGCGTAAATCTTAATAAAGAATTTAAGCGTTATAATGAGTTAGTACTAAGAGTTCATATGGATTATAACTATGAAAATGCGTTCTGGGATCCGCAAACTGAGACTATGAACTTTGGAGATGGGGCAGATAATTTTTATTCGCTAGCATCTTCGTTAGATGTTATGGCACATGAAGTTAGTCATGGGATAACTCAATATCACTCAAGATTAATTTATGAAGGGCAATCTGGAGCTCTAAACGAGTCTTTTTCTGATATGGCTGGGGTAACTGCTGCAGATTATTTAGCAAGAAATGTAAATTCACTGTTTTCTTTGCAATATAAATCGTATAATAATCTCTGGGTTATAGGCTTCTCTATTGTTAAACCTGTATTTGGTATGGACGGATTACGATATATGGATCGCCCATCACGTGATGGCGTTTCTGCTGATTGTTATGATCCGACTATCTCATCCAAAGTAGGTGAAAAGTGTTACCGTAGTTATGGCAACATTGTTCAAGATGCAAAACGTCAGGACCCAGATGGCTCAGGTGGCTTTTTAGTACATACTGCTAGCGGTATTTTTAATAAAGCCTTTTATTTAATGAGCCAAAAAATAGGTGTACAAAAAGCTTTTGAAGTAGCTGTAAAAGCTCAATTTACAAAATGGACTGCATTGACGGATTTTTCCCGTGCTGCATGTTCAATGAAACAAATCGCTGTTCATAGTGGGAAAATGACCCGTAGTGATGCTGATTTGATTTTTGCTAAAGTTGGGATTGATACAGCGTCTTGTAATTAATAAGTAGGTAGAATTTAGTAGTATGAAACCAGCATTAAGACATCGATCACGTAAATTTGCCATGCAAGCATTACACGCATGGCAGGTTACACAAGATCCTATTAAACAAATTATTGAGTATGTAATTGAAGAAGCTGATAGCAGCAAGATTGATCGTGAGTATCTTGATGATTTAGTTATTGGAGTTAACGAGCATTTAACAGAAATAGATGGCTTAATTGCTGGTAAATTGCAGGGTAAGCGCGAGTTATCTGAATTAACCGGCGTTGAACTTGCTGTTTTGCGCGTAGCTTGTTATGAATTTTTATACAAAATCGACGTTCCGTATCGAGTGGTAATCAACGAAGCATTAGAAATTAATAAAAAATTTGGCACAGTGGAAGGCTTTCGTTTTGTAAATGGAGTTTTAGATAATCTAGCAAAGGAAATTAGGAAAATTGAGATTGGTTGATCTATTTCGTCATTCCCGCGATGAATGTTGTCATTCCCGCGAAGGCGGGAATCTAGAAAAAAAAAGCATGGATTCCCGCCTTCGCGGGAATGACGTGCGTTGCGAGAATGACGTGCGTGGCGGGAATGACGTGCGTTGCGAGAATGACTTGCGCTGCTGTAATATCGTACTTTACTTCATAGCCACAGGATTTGGCTCAGGCCTTATTCCCAAAGCCCCAGGGACTTTTGGGAGTTTGGTCGGATTATTACTTGCATTTTTCTTAGCCAAATTAAACATATATATTTATATAATTTTAACTTTGCTATTTTTCATAGCTGGGATTTTTATTACCAGTTTTGTACAAAAAAATTATTTTAATACTGAAGATCCTGGTCCAATAGTTTGGGACGAGATAGTTGGTATTTTGGTAACTTTTATCTTTGTTCCAATGAATATTTATAATTTAATATTGGGCTTTGTATTATTTAGAATATTTGATATTTTCAAGCCCTGGCCGATTAATTGGGCTGATCAGCGGCTTTCTTCTGGACTTGGTATTATGCTCGATGATATAATCGCTGGAGTTTATGCAAATATTGCTATCCAGTTGATTATATTATGGTTAATCAGGTAATTTTAGTCGATAAAAACGACCAACCTATTGGTGTTGAAGAAAAAATGGCGGCCCATAAAAAGGGTCTGTTACACCGTGCCTTTTCTGTATTTTTATATCGTAAAATAAACAATAAAATAGAAATATTATTACAGCAGCGTCACCCAGACAAATATCATTGCGGTAATCTTTGGACCAATTCTTGTTGTAGTCATCCTCGTCCCGGTGAAGAGGTGATTATGGCTGCTAATCGTCGTTTATTTGAAGAGTTGGGGTTAGAAAATCTTGAGCTAAAAGTTTTAGATAACTTTATTTATCGCGCAGAATTTAAAAATGGCCTAATTGAGCATGAATATGATCATGTTTTAATCGGTGAATATAATGGTTTCCCTGCTAATCCTAATTGGAGTGAAGAGGTTTGTGCGATCAAGTGGGTGGAATTGGGTGCTGCTAAAGGTATTATTTTTAATAATCCAGAGAAATTTACTCCGTGGTTATTGCAGGCATTAGAAATTATGGATTCCCGCCTTCGCGGGAATGACGAGACTTAGATTCCCGGCTACATTCCGTCATTCCCGCGAAGGCGGGAATCCAGGAAGAGGTAAAAAATACAGTTCGTCATTCCCGCAGGCGGGAATCCAGGAAGAGGTAAAAAATACAGTTCGTCATTCCCGCGAAGGCGG
>CAYGUI010000054.1:0-4053 GCA_964353115.1 uncultured Gammaproteobacteria bacterium | reverse complement strand
CAGGAAGAGGTAAAAAATACAGTTCGTCATTCCCGCGAAGGCGGGAATCCAGGAAGAGGTAAAAAATACAGTTCGTCATTCCCGCGAAGGCGGGAATCCAGGAAAATATAAAATATGAATACAAAGATTAATAATTACGCAACAATACCGCAACAAGTTATCGGTCCAATCAAAATAAACGGCAATATTAATAGTGAAATCACAGTTCCATTAGCAACTTATGAATCGCCATTATGGCCATCAGTAAATCGCGGTGCAAAAATAACGCGTTTATCTGGTGGATTAAATACAGTAGTTGTAAAAGACTGTATGACTCGCTCAGTATTATTAGAAGCTGATGATTCAATTATCGCAGCCCAATGCGCATTAAAAATAAAACAAAATTTAAGTAATTTAAAAAATATAGTTTTAGAAACTAGTAAATACGCCAAATTAGAAGATTTAAATATTCAGCAAGTTGGAAATTTATTATTTATTCGCTTTGAATTTTATACTGCTGATGCTTCTGGTCATAATATGGCGACAAAATCTTCTGATAAATTATTAGAGTACATTCTTGCTGAATTTAAAGTTTTAAAATACGTATCTATTTCTGCTAATTATTGCACTGATAAAAAAGTTTCAGCTGTAAACGGTATTTTAGGGCGTGGTAAATATGTTATAGCTGATTGTGTTATTCCACGTGAAATTTGCATTAAACATTTAAAAACTACTCCAGAGAAAATAGTTGATTTAAATATTAAAAAGAATTTAATTGGAACTAATATTGCTGGCGGGCTTCGCAGTGCCAATGCTCATTTTGCTAATATGCTGCTCGCTATTTATCTTGCTACTGGGCAAGATGCAGCAAATATTATCGAGGGATCACAAGGTATAACTTATGCTGAAGTAATAAATAATAATTTATATTTCTCGGTTACTTTGCCGAATATTATTGTTGGGACTATTGGTAATGGCAAAGATTTATCTTTTGTAAAAGATAATTTAGAGTTAATGGGCTGTTTGGGGCAAAATACCGCAGCAAGATTAGCGCAAATTGTAGCAGCAACTGTTTGGTGTGGTGAAATTTCTTTACTTGCGGCACAAACCAATCCTGGCGAGTTAATGCAAAGCCATATAGCTATGGAGCGAAATAATGAACAAACTAGTTGTACGCGCTCCAGCTAAGTTAATATTATCAGGTGAGCACGCTGTATTATACGGTGCGCCAGCGCTTGCCATAGCTGTTGATAGCTATTCTTATACCGAAATTTCGTATAATAAAATAAATAAAATATTTTTTGATTTAGAGCAACCATCTAAACTTGCAGAATATACTGCCAATTATTTATTTAATAAATTAAATTTAAAATTTTCGGAATTATCAATATTATCTAAAGGCCTAGATATAAAAATAGATTCTGATATTCCAATTGGCTCAGGGATGGGATCATCTGCAGCTATTATTTTAAGTATTTTATATTCTATTGGTAATTTGTTTAAACTGAATTTAAGTCATGAAGATTATTATGAACTAGGTTTAGCGTGTGAAAATTTTCAGCATGGTAAATCAAGTGGTTTAGATTTAAAGTTAGTATTAAATGGCGGATGTATTTATTTTGAAAATCAAAATATAACAAAGCGTAACATCCATGATATTAGTATGGAATTATTTAAATTAGTTAATACCGGAATTCCTGAATCATCGACTAAACAATGCGTTGATCATGCTAGAAAATATTTTAAAAATAATCATAGTCTTGTTGCAGATTTTACTGAAATTACTAAAAATTTAGATTATGAATTAAATAAAGATATAAAAAATATAGATAATATTAAAAAAATTATTCGTGAGAATAATAAGCTATTAAATAATATCGGAGTTGTTAGCGAAAAAACTCAAAATTTTATTAAAAAAATAGAGCAAGCTGGTGGTGCTGCAAAAATATGTGGTGCTGGAACAGTAATAGGTGATGCTTCTGGAGTAGTTTTAGTAATAAATGATGAAGATAATAATAACTTTTCTGATTTGGTAAAATCTTATAACTATACTCAAAAAAATATTAAAGGCGTGCAGGATGGAATTACAGTCATTTAAGATTAAAGTTCCAGGCAGCTTGATGTTATTAGGCGAGCATGCAGTATTGCATGGTGAAAATGCGCTATGCTGTGCTATTAATAAATTTATTTATATAAATTTTACTGTGCGCAGTGATAAGAAAATAATTATTAATTCTAATATCGGCAAATATATTACAGATTTAGATAATCTTAGTTTTGAAAAAAATCATAAATTTAATTTTATTTTAGCAGCTATAAATTTATATAAGTTAGATTATAATTTATCTCATGGTTTTGACTTAAATATATCTAGTGACTTTGCGCATAATATTGGTTTTGGATCATCTGCTGCTGTTACTGTTGGTATGGTTTATGGTCTTGAATACTTAGTTGAAAATTATTGCAGTACGTCATTGCGAGCGCAGCGAAGCAATCCAGAAAAAATACTAACCAATTCCATAAAAATAATCCATCAGATCCAAGGCATGGGATCAGGTGCAGACTGCGCAGCATCTCTTTATGGCGGTATTATTTTATATAGTGCAGATCAAAAAGTTATAAAAAAATATAATAATAAATTAGATATTACAGCAGTCTATTGTGGTTATAAAACTAAAACTGCGGATGTTATTAAAATTATAAATAGCAAAAATATCGATAAATCTATTTATTATTCCATGGGAAAAGCAGTAAATAAGTTAGATAATAATTTAAATAATCTCCCAGAATTA
Source organism: uncultured Gammaproteobacteria bacterium (assembly GCA_964353115.1). Classification (GTDB taxonomy): domain Bacteria; phylum Pseudomonadota; class Gammaproteobacteria; order JAGOUU01; family JAGOUU01; genus CAYGUI01. The sequence continues at coordinate 1,282 of CAYGUI010000054.1, read as the reverse complement.
TTTAATCTTTATTATGATTTACAAGATAAGCTTGGAACTTCTGATAAAGTTTTAGCTGAAATAGTTTATAAATTACGTGAAGATAAAAATATATCAGCAAGTAAAATATCAGGATCTGGTCTTGGAGATTGCGTAATTGGTCTTGGTCATACTGATTATGAAGGAAAAACTTATTTTAATTTAACAACGGAAAATCAAGGCGCGCATGTTTTATAAAAAAACTAAACAAGAAATTATAGAATTTATCCTGCAAAATAAAAATGTTGATATATCAGCTGATAAAACAGGATTTGCTTTTGCACCATCTAATATCGCGTTATGTAAATACTGGGGAAAACGTGATTTAGAGCTTAATTTGCCGCAAACATCTAGCTTATCTATTAGCTTAGGGGATTATGGCGCAACGACTAATATTAAGTTAGATTCTAGCTTACGCGGTAATGACATCGTTTATTTAAATAATAAAGTAGTAAGTTACGATAGCGATTTTTATCGTCGATTAACTAAATTTTTAGATTTATTTAGATTTAATCAAAATTATTTTTACGAAATTCATACTGAAATTAATATTCCAGTTGCAAGTGGTCTGGCTTCTTCGGCTTGTGGTTTTGCGGCTTTAGTATTGGCATTAAATGATTTATTTGATTGGGATTTAGATAATAAAAGCTTATCTATTTTGGCGCGATTAGGTAGTGGTAGTGCTGCACGCTCAATATATCAGGGGTTAGTTATTTGGCATGCAGGTGAGCGCCAAGATGGAATGGATAGTTTTGCTGAAAAATTAGATTATGATTGGCCAGAGTTAAAAATCGGATTATTAATAATTGATGATAGTAAAAAATATTTAAGCTCGCGGGAAGCTATGCTCCACACAGTAAATACTTCTAAATTATATAATTCATGGAATATTCAGGTTGAGCAGGATTTAGAATTAATTAAGTTAGCTATAAAAAATAAAGACTTTAATTTATTAGGCGCAACTGCTGAAAATAATGCTCTTGCTATGCATGCTTGTATGTTAGCTGCGAAACCAGCAATTTTATATTCAAAGCCTCAAACTATAGAGTTAATGCAAAAAATTTGGCAGTTGCGGGCAGATGGGCTAAATGTATATTTTACGCAAGATGCGGGGCCGAATTTGAAGCTTATTTATCATCAAGATGACGAAGTAAAAGTGAAAAAAATTTTCAAATTAATTTAAGTCTTTGTTTATAGCGTCATTTTTTGCAATATATTATATTTATACTATATTTAATATTGTAATAAATTAAATACTTAAAAG